>NZ_KE992729.1:0-4838 GCF_000466465.2 Clostridium sp. KLE 1755 | reverse complement strand
AAGAAACATCTCCGTTTTTTCCAATGGAGCCGAAAACACGCCCCACCGGCCCGGGAAAAGGAAGCCCGGCCGCAGCCTGCACGGGCAAAGGGCGGATGGAACCGGAACCGGGACGTTTGGCCTCTCTCCACATAAATGGAAACCGGTCAGAAAAAGACAAATAAACTGCAAGATTTTACATTTTCAAATGGTTTAGGATCTTTTATTATTTAGTATTAGGATATGTGTGTATGAAGTTTTCCTTTAGGGAAGGCTTCATACTGCAGCATATAAAAAAATGGAGGAAATATTTACGATGAACAGCAAGCTTTTACAAGAAAACGGGTTTATGCCCTGGGAGCAGAATCCGGAGTGTTTCCGGATCAATAAGAGAGCGCCTCACAGTGACATTATCCCTTTTCCTTCTCTGGAGGATGCCCTTTCATGGAATAAGGCTGCCAGAAGGGTGACAGATTTGAACGGAATCTGGAAGTTCCGTTATTTTGAGAATCCGGATCAGTGCGACGCCGCATATCCGGAAGGACTGGAAATGGTAATGGATACACATAACTGGGGACATATCCGGGTGCCGGCAAACTGGCAGATGGAGGGGTATGATTATCCGCAGTATGTGAATGTAAAGTATCCCTGGGAAATGACGGAAGATATCATGCCGCCGGAAATCCCCAGAGTTTATAACCCGGTGGGGATTTATGAACGTTCCTTTTTTGCAGAGAAAAAAGATGGAGAGAGGATGTACCTTCGTTTTGAAGGCATTGAATCCTGCGGCGAGGTGTATGTGAACGGAAGCTTCGTGGGCTACAGCGAGGGTTCTTTTACTCCTGCGGAGTATGATATTACCGATTATGCGGTTGACGGGGAAAACCAGCTGGTGGTGAAGGTGCTGCGCTGGTGTGACGGCAGCTGGCTGGAGGATCAGGATTTCTGGCGTCTGTCAGGTATTTTCAGGGATGTGGCCCTGTATACCCTGCCTGAAGTACATATTGGTGACTGGAAAGTGGATGCCCTGCTGGATGAGAATTACCAGGACGGTATCCTGAATGTGGAAGCGGCGCTGGAAGGGAAGGCGGACGGCTGCAGGGTACGGCTGGAGCTTTACAGTCCCAAGGGCAGACAGCTGCTGGATTCTCCCGAGACAGAGGTAAAGGACGGAAAAGCTGCATTTTCCCTGCAGGTGGAGACACCCTGGCAGTGGAGTGCGGAATCTCCTGTGCTTTATACCGTAGTGCTGTATCTGGAGAATGAAGGAGAGGAAACAATTCTGGCGGCACGCTGCGGATTCCGTACCTTTGAATTAAAGGACGGCCTGATGATGCTGAATAACAAGAGGATTGTTTTCAAGGGCGCAAACAGGCATGAGTTCGGCGCTGAATTCGGAAGGGCCATTACGAGGGAAGCCATGCTTAAGGACGTGCTGGCGATGAAACGCAACAATATCAACGCTGTCCGCACCTCCCATTATCCCAACCATCCTTATTGGTACGAGCTGTGTGATGAATATGGTCTTTATGTAATCGATGAAACCAATCTGGAAACCCACGGCAGCTGGACCTACGGCGTACCCGAAGAGGAGCAGCCAGACATCCTTCCGGGAAGCAATCCCCGCTGGACGGGAGCGGTCCTTGACAGAGTGGCGGATATGTATTACAGGGACAGAAATCATCCTTCGGTGCTCATATGGTCCCTGGGAAATGAGTCCTTCTGCGGAACGAACTTCCGTAAAATGGCTGATTTCCTCCGCACCCATGACAGTACCAGGCTTGTCCATTATGAAGGCCAGTGCCACTGCCAGGGGTATGAGGATGTGACGGATATGATTTCCACCATGTACACCCCGGTGGAGCAATGGGTGAAATATGAAGATACTAATCCGGAGAAGCCAGCTATCCTCTGTGAATATGCGCATGCCATGGGAAATTCCTGCGGCAGCCTTATCAAATATACGGAGGCTTTCGAAAAATATCCTAAGCTTCAGGGCGGCTTTATCTGGGATTTCGTGGATCAGGCGATTTTGACAAAGGACAGGAATGGTAAGGATTACCTGGGCTACGGCGGTGATTTTGGAGAAGGCTATACGGATGGGATTTTCTGCGGAAACGGCCTGATGTTTGCGGACAGGACGGAAACTCCCAAGATTAAGGAAACGAGAATCTGCTATCAGAATATGAAATTCGCTGATGCCGACTGGGAGACCGGCGAGGTGACAATCTGCAACAGGAGCCTGTTTACGGATTTATTCGCTTATCGTTTTGTGTGGACACTGGTTCTTGACGAGGTTTCCTGCGCTCAGGGAAGTGTGGATGTTAAATGCGCGCCCGGAGAAACCGTTAAGGTACGCCTTCCTTTTGCCGGGGAACTGAAAAAATGGAAGGAAGCAGGAAAATCCTGTCTGGAGGCCTTCCTGAATATGGAAGCGCAGCTGAAGGAGGATACGGCCTGGGCCAGAGCCGGCTATGCTGTGGCAAAGGGACAGTTTATTACCGGCAGCAGGGAAAGCCTTCTTACGGAAAAGAGGGAAGGAAGCAGCCTGAAGGTAACGGAGAATTTCGGCGCCCTGATAATTACAGGCAGTGATTTCGAATACCGTTTTTCCAAACGAAGCGGAGACTTCTACAGCATCCGCAGAGGCGGAAAGGAATACCTGAAGGCGCCCCTGGAATGCAATTTCTGGAGAGCGAGTACGGACAATGACCGTGGAAGCAAACAGTCCTACCGTTCCATGATATGGAGATATGCCGGTGCGAATGCCGCCAAATGGACCAATCAGGGAAAGGTTAGCGGCGAGGCTGTGGAGGTGGAGATGAAATTCATCCTGCCCACTACATCCCAGGCAGTGATGGAAACGAAAATCACCATACGCCCGGATGGCAGCATTCTGTTTGACAACACATATAAAGGCGGGGAAAATCTGCCTGATATACCGGAGGCAGGCCTGCTGTTTACCCTTCCGGAAAGCTTTGACCGTTTTGAATGGCACGGCAGGGGAGAACACGAAAACTACATTGACAGGAACAGCTCCGCCTTTGTAGGAACCTACCGTTCCAAAGTGGCGGATCGCATGGTGCCTTATCTGATGCCCCAGGAATGCGGCAACATGACAGGCGTCAGGAGGCTTACCGTAATGAGCCGCTGCGGAGCAAGCCTGACCTTTACCGGAATCCCGGAGGTGGAAGCGAATGTCCTTCCCTATACCCCGGAGGAAATGGAGCTTGCCGCACATCAGAAGGATCTGCTCCCTTCCGATAAGACGGTGGTAAGAATAAATTACCGCCAGACCGGCGTTGGCGGAGACGACACCTGGAGCCTCAATGCCAGGGCACATGAAGAATTCCGCATTAAAGGCGACGGAACGTATCATTTTGTATTTGAAGTAAAACCGGAATAAAAAAGCGTTAACGCAGTAAAAAAACGGCCGCCCCGGAAGCGATGGTAACATCAGCGCTTCCGCAGGCGGCCGTTTCTGTGAAATTATCCATCATTCAAGCTGACTCAATACTGTGTTGGGCCGCAGCCCCTTCAGGACTCAGGTCATGGAGGCCTTATAAATCTCATCAATGGAGCGTTTCAGCACCGCATTGAATTCCTCGTCCGTCTGCTGCTTCAAAAGCCCTGCGGTAAGCGCCCTGGAAAAGCTTGCGATCAGCCGGTGATTCCTTGCCAGCCGCTGATTGGCTTCCACCTGGCTGTAACCGCCGGACAGCGCCACAACACGCACCACATGAGGATCGTCAATCAGCTCTGCATAAAAATCGTCTATGCTGGGTATCGAAAGCTTAAACATCAGCTTCGTATCCGGAGCCAGCGTGCTTAAATGCGCCAGCAGCTCCTTTTTCAGCAGATTTTCCGCCGCCTCCTTGTCGGGAATGAAGATATCCACCTCAGGCTCAAGAATCGGAACCAGTCCGGCGTCGGCAATACGGCAGCCAATTTCAAACTGCTGGTCCACGATTTTTTTAATTCCGTAAGGATCGGCCGCTTTGATAACAGACCGCATTTTCGTTCCGAAAATATGCCTTTCCTTCGCCCGTTCCAGCAGTTCCTCCAGATTGTGGATAGGCTTCATCATCCGGACGCCGTATTCCTGTTCCGCAAGTCCCTTGTCCACCTTCAGAATCGGCAGAATCCCTTTTTCTTCCCACAGGTAATCTGCGGTAAACTTCCCGTCAATCTGCCGTTCCATCGTGTTCTCAAAAAGAATTGCCCCCAGAATATGTTCGGAAGTGAAAGCTGGGCTTGTCATAATCCTGGTCCTCATCTCATGGATAAGGTCGAACATCTCCTTATCGCTGTGATAGGCTTCATCCGGAATACCATAGAGCCGGAGAGCCTTCGGCGTGCTCCCGCCGCTCTGATCCAGTGCCGCGATAAAACCGTTTCCCTTGTGCATCCGTTCAAATTGTTCCTGATTCATATATGCTCCCCCTTTTCTGCAGAATTCCGGCAAATTTCACGTCCCGGCCTCTACGATCAGCCATCCGCATATATTCAGCCGATGCGTCCTTCACCACAACTGCTAATCAAAATCAACAAGTTTCTCTATAGTTATATTATACTGCCATATCCGCAAAAACGCCACAAAATATCAGCAAATTCCACAAAAAAATCCAAGGCGTTTTGCCAGAAAGCCCATTCATTTTCCATTATTTATGGCGGGCTAAATCGTAAGTTCACGCCTTTACGCCAAAACATTCCAAAAGCCGCCAATGTCCGGGGCGCGTCCGGCTCCGGCAGAACCGATGTGCGTCCGCTCCAAAGCTGCCGCCAAAACCGCAAAAATAGCGGAAGGCCCCGCAAGTACGGGACCTTCACTTTGTTTGCGCGCCATGGGCGCGCTCTAA
>NZ_KE992728.1:0-589 GCF_000466465.2 Clostridium sp. KLE 1755 | reverse complement strand
ATCAGCCCTATGGCTCCCTCTTTCAGTTATATAAGAGCGAGTTCCTCGACCAGTCCGTCTCCAAAGGGCTCATTACCCCTGACTCCCTTGCACTAGCCGGGGACGGAACTCCGGTTGTCACTTCACACAGGGAACGTAAGCACCGCATCTGCGATTGTGCTTCAAAAGGGATTATGGACTGCAAATGTGACCGCTGCTTCTCACAGCCTGACTGCGATATTGGCTGGGATTCTTCCAGAGACTGCTGGTATCACGGCTATGACCTATATATGCTCGTTGCTTCCGATTCTGAGAGCGACCTGCCTGTTTTCCCGCTGCTCTCACCGGCTTCCACTCATGACTCCCACGGATTCCTGCATTGCTTTTTTCGGATGAAATGCTTTCTCTCTGGCTATCACGTCACAAAGCTGCTCCTTGATTCTGCACATGACGCAATGCCCTACTACGAATACTGCAGGCGTGCACATATCACTCCTTTTATTGACCTGAATGAAAAACGCGGAATCAAACTGCCCTACAAGAACGACTTTATTATTGGCAAAGATGGGGTACCTGTGTGCAGGGAAGGCAGACGCATGAACCATGACGG
>NZ_KE992727.1:17364-24533 GCF_000466465.2 Clostridium sp. KLE 1755 | reverse complement strand
ACTACAATACACAGTTATATAGACAGTCTCCAAATTCTATATTTCCACACTGTAAATCCAGTTTCCAGTCGTTTCTCTCTGGGCGGTAATTCTCACAAATAATTGAAAAGCCCAGCTTATTGACATAGAAATCTTTGGAAAGGTTGTAGTCTGATACAATGATTGCTATGTGATGAATTGTGGTTAGGTTCATTTGGTTCCCCTTTCCGTTTTTTTTGCTCTTATGTTCACACACCTGATTTAATGGTTATGTGCACAATTAATGCAGAAACCATTCCCACCATCATTTTCTATTCCAATTGGTGAACCACATTCCGGACAAGTGTCGAATGCTGTATTTCTTACTATATTTCCATCATCTTCATACTCTTCTTCGAAAGGAGCCTTTTTTTCAATTACTTCTTCCTCAATCAAATTATCCTCGTCCAGATTAATACTTGACGGAGCATCGATATAACCATCAAATTCTACCGAATATTCATCATACTCAAAATTCTTCTCGTTTTCTTCATTCCATTCATCCGGAACCCTGCAATCGCTTATATTGAGGGAGAACATAATTTCAAGTTGAACTGAATAGCTTCCTTCCATTTCCACTTCGGTTTTCCACAAATAAGCATTGTCTTCTTTATCCCAAAAAGAATTTCTTTCATCTGTGTACTTATACCCAACCTTTAGTGTACAAGAAGCATCCAAAGCAAGCTTTGCAACGGATGACACTCCATCTTCTTCAAAAATTCCAAGTATATATGGAGTAAACTTAATGTCATCAATGTCAACAATATCTTGTTCATCCACATAACACAGACCTTCAAGACCGATACTAATAACGGCGTTTTGAATTGCCTGACGAACAGTTTCCTCCATTTCATCTCGTCCATACTCGCTCAATAAGAAGGATTTCAGGAACTGCGCCTGTCGATTCATATAAACTGTATACTCAATGAATTGGTTTAAGCTTTCAAATAACCTAACATCTTCCACTTCAACATCAGACAATCCATTTTTTACTGCTTGTCTAAACCCATTATCATTTGATATAACACAATACTTCAGTTCATCTGCATTACTGGATTTGTTTTGGCTTATCTCACTCAATGTTCCATGAATATCAATCAGTAAGGCCGACACAGCAATTGCATCCTTGAATTCTTCTGGCTTTTGGGCTTCAAAAGGATATTTCTGAGCAAAATAATCTGCCATAATATTCTCTACATCAATGCCATTAACCGAAATATGTACCGCTTTACAATCCATCAGAAGTTGACTGAACTCGCTATCGCACACATTCACCCATTCATTAGGATTTTTCTTCTCTAACATTGAAGAGAAGCCATCTAATTTTCGGAATCCCGCAAATACTCTTTGTGAAACCACTTCGTTCAGTGCCTTAACTGCTTTTTTTACATCCCGCTTGATGTGGGAACGAACCTCTCCTTCTATCACAGAATTTATTACTAAGGCCAGATCTCCTATCGCAGCATACTCTCTCATCTTTTCAAAAGCAAAATTATGGAAAGAATAATTTGCTCCATCATATATGTTGGTATCCAGAAATACTCTGTAGAACATTCTCACACCTACTCTCTATTTTAAACGTTATCTCTATTTCCACGCACTGTCAACTATCGGTCAGCTGCTTAAAGCCGTCTATCACCCGCCACGCAGAGGCTGTTGACTTGGATGACTACCGCACTAGAGGTGCGGCGATTTCCGCTTTTAACTTCTCTTTCAACACACCTAGTTTCCTGACTTCTTATGCTTGCCATCCATTATTTATTGTTCTGAACTTTCCCGTAATAACGTTGCGGCAACTTCAATATTTCCAGGTGTTTCATTTTCTATTTTTGAAAGCAGCTTTTTAAATTTTCATCAAGTCTAGCACCAACTTTAAAACACTTCGGGAATCCTGGCACTCTATCATTTTCATATATATGACCTTGTTTTAAAATTTCAATATCCTGTTCAATCGTTGCAATCCCTAATCAATATTTTTCAAATCCCTTCCAACTTCCTCCTTTTAACAACCGGAACTTCATTATCAGTTCCTATATTTACAGTCCATATTTCTTGAACATCGTGCTTAGCTGTTTTCCCTGTTCCATAGAATCCTTATCGATGGATTTCATTATGGATAGTTCATTCACAACATTATGCTTTCTTTCCAGTAATGCCTTTACAAATCGAATGATCCACGTCACCGGCAACAATACTGGATATTTTCTGAGCCACGAAAATACGCTTTTCAATCGAGCCAAACTAGGAGACGCTGCATACAGGAAATAACGCACCTTGCTGCCCTTGGCTTCATAAGCAAAATTTGCTACATGATCCGATTGATTGCCATAACTTCTATTTCCGAGAATATAATCCGAAAGTTCAAATAGCGAATCATCTGCTTGAATCGGTACATCCGTTTCAAACCACTTCCGGCCAAGTTCACGAACATTCTTTTCAAATTCGTTCAGACCAATGGATGACAGTTCCTTTTCTATGTAACTCTGCTCCAAATTCAATTGTTTCCGCATCACATAGATATCCATGACCATCTTGAAAGTAGCTTCATCGTGGATGAAATGCTCTTTCATATGTACCACGGTAAAAATGTACACATCCTCCGGAGTTAAGCGATAGATGTGTTGATAGCCGTTCATCGGAATCACACGGTTCCAGATATTCTGATAGTACTTACGATATGCAGTTCCGGCTTCTACAATCTCTCGATGCATCTCTACATGAACGCCCAAATCATTTGTAAAATGATCGTGCTTAATGCCCTCCGTGTGACCGCTATACCCCAGTTCTTTCATGGTCTGCTTCATCTTAGCATCTTGCTCTTCTTTATAAAGCAAATCCAGATCACACATACAGCGCAACTCCGGCAGCGGATAATAATCCTTCGTCACAATGCCTTTCACAGGAAAACAATCAACACCAGCTGTTTCAAACGCCTTCTGCACTTCTTCCCATGAATATAATTTATTTTCATTCTGATTGATAATATGAACAGCAACATTAAACAGTCTTGGATCACTTTTTACCGTTGCAAAGTCATCGTTATCCAAGTAATCGCTTATCAGAAAATTATCACTTGATGGTACTCCGCCTGGCAGAATACGGATTCCCATGGCAACGACTCATATTCAGTTTTCCAGCGGACGGTTTGCTTGTTTAGAACCTGTCCGATTATATGTAATAAAAATCTCTGCTCGTTTGTCATGGTCACCTCCTGATATTGTATTTAATCAACAATATCAATTTAGTCTTTCCATTTTACTCTTAGCAAATTAGAAACAAGCCAAAACGCAGGGTACAACAAATCTAATAATAGTCTATCAAAAATTCGTAACCCCCCCATATGGCAGTGCTTTCCGAAATGTTTCATTCGAAAATTGCCAGCACACTCCATATCGTATCATCTGTTTGAGATCACTATTTGAATGTTTTTTTCTTTGTTGCAATCTCCAATAGGCATCAAAACATCTGTTTGTCAATGCCTGCATACTTCTTGAAGCAGTAGATAAGGATGTACCTTCATTCACATAATATGTTCTTACAATTTCATTAGTATACCAAGTCCTGTAGTTTATGTTTATCTGACAAAACACGATATTTTCCTGCACGAATTTAACACCTGCAGGAGTCGGATAACGGAAGGAATCTAATATGCTTCTTTTCATCAATCCAATTTTTTCGCCACTAACAGCCCTTGCAGTTTTTGAGGCTTCATTAAATGGCATTTCATTAATTCCCTTTGGATAAAGTTCTCCCACCAACTTACCATATTGTGTACAACATCTCCCATGTACACACCAATATTGATCAACAAATTCTTTTGGTATCTGTTCCCATTGATTTACCAGAAATTCGATAGCGTGCGGTAAAAGCTCATCATCAGCATCTAATTGAACAACAAATTCACCTTCAGCAACATCCCATGCCGCATTTGTCGCAGCGTGTTTCCCTTTATTTTCTTGCTTTAGATGTTTTACAGTGTACCGAGCCGAATTCTTGTAATCCATAATCAATGCATCAACTCCATCTGTCGAACCATCATCTACAATAATATGTTCGATGTTGGGATATGTTTGCCTTCTAATTGAATTAAAAGTTCTTTCAATTTTATCAGCCATATTATAAACACATGTAAAAACCGACACAAGCGGTAAAATCTTAGTTCCCATTTTTACTCCTTACCCGTGGTTCTAACCACAAATATCATTTTCTCACGAAAAGCGATGAATATTCATTCGTATCCATATACTATATTGCATACATTCCTTTGTATATACATAAAAACTTGAGAAATTACTCTTTTTTATTTTTTTAAATTTCTTCCAATACACTTTTAATTTGCGAAATCCAATTATGATAATCAAAACGCTCCTCAGCACATTTTCGTGCATTTCGAGACATCCTTTGATACTTATCAAATGGAATGTTTATTGCTCTTCGTATTACTTCTGCGCACTTTTCAGAACTGCAGCCTTCAAAAATCAGGCTATCAACATCATCTCGTAAATAGAATTGTGTGTAATCACCTACGCGCGTTACCACAGGAACGACTCCATGCGTCATTACTTCTGGAACTTTACTTGGGAAATTCGACAATGTCATCTGATTTATTGGTCTAGCTAAGAATAAATAATGCATTTTGCGAAACAGCTCTACCAATTCATCATATTTTAGCCATGGATGTAAAACAATACTCTTAAGTATTGTTTCTTTCTCATCACAATTTAGTGCTTGATCTATAATTTCTTTTTTGATACCAGTAAAGTGAAATGTTACTCTAGACAGTTCTCCTTCATCCAGTAGCGCTATGCCACGTAACATTTCTATAATTGAGTCTTTCATTTTTCCATTTGTCGGAAAAATAAATTGATATTTGCCATATTTTTTTTCAAAATATGAATATTCTGACACATCCGTCATCATCGGCAAAACCAACTTTTTATTCTTTGGGAACTGATTTGCTATGTTGTAGCTAATTGGAAATAACACATCTACGTTTTTCAGTGCCTGAAATTCCTTCTCTGCTTTATAGTATTCTTTTAATGATACGTATTCTTCTTTGCCAAACCACTCAAGTGGACAACAAGCAATTCTAAATCCAATTTTTTTCCGTAATTTTACTGCTGCATTATATATTGCAGGTACTCCTCTTGGAATAAAAAGTAAATCATTTTGCGTTAAGTTCTGTTTTTTTAACAATTTATAAACCATGTATGGAAACAACTTTCCACTATATAAGCGAGTCAATAGTTTATTTTTTGATTTTTTAACTACAGATTTTACAGCTATCCCTTTATACTCATAAAAATCAGTGCTAGCGTATTCCGAATTGATATAAGATAACAATTCAACTTTATATCCAGCATTTATCAACGCCTGAGACAAATATTGCTGGTAATTGGCATTAGCATCCCCATGAGGAAATTTAAATAGTCCTATAATAATTATTTTTCTCTGTTTCATTTCGATTCCTTCCATTAAAGCGGCAATTACACAACCATCTTACTTTTTTATATAACTCTTTACAAATCCACAAATAAACAAAAAACTATCAAGCTTAAATATCCAAGAACCTATTACATAAACAAATATTCCGACTACACACTGAATTCCTAATGTTATTAGGTCATTAAAGCCAATATATTGTACTCCCCAAGCAGATAAAAACACCACACTTGATAAAAGTGCCGCTGGCAAAACATCTATACATTGTTCTTTATATCCATAGCCTATCAGTTTTTTATTGGGATAGATATTAATCAGTGTAGAAATCGCAGCAAAAATAACATTGGAAAACACCATTGCTTCCACGCTAATACCCATAGTCAAAAATAAAAGAGAAAAACCAATAATCTTTTTAATGATTTCCAGTTTTAAGCAAAGATCCGCTCTTCCTGCCGCTTTGATTGCCTGGACATTTGCGGTCTGTAGAGGTTGAAATGCCCAATAAACACAGCACATTTGCATGAATGGAACACAATAAAGCCATTTTTCAGTCAACATCCACCGAACTAAAGGTGTGGCAATTGCCATTAAGCCAGCCATAATTGGAAACACTACATAAGAGGATATCTTCATTGACTGCCTTGTTAGATGTTTCAATCTTTGCATATCGCCATTCACTTTTGACATCGCAGGAAAAAGAACCGTACTAATTGAGGTATTTAAATTGCTAAGTGCCAACGATGGAAATTGATTTCCTTTATTATAATATGCCAAATCCGCTGCTGAATATTTTTTCCCAATTATTAAACCTCTTAGTTCACCGTAAAAAACATTAATAAATTGAGAAAGCATTAACTTCCATCCATAACTTGTTAGTTCTTTCGCACGTTCTAAACTAAATTGAAGTCGTGGTCTCCAAGATACCGTAATAAAAAGTACAGTCATATCCAGAATACTATTAACCAGATACTGAGCAATTAATGCCCACGCACCAAAACCACGCAAAGCCATCAATACTCCAACAAATCCTGATATGATTGTACCTCCAAGCGTGGAAAAGAAAAATTTTCTAAACATCATATGTTTTGAAACATATGAATGTTGTATAGTTTTTATGGCAGACAAAAGAATCTGCAGTGATAGTACTCGTATATATGGGACTAAATTTGAGTCCCCATAAAAATTTGCAATTATTGGCGATGAAAAAAACAAAATGAAATACAGAACAAGTGACATTCCAACACTGCAATAGAACATTGTAGAAAAGTCCAACTCATCGGTATCTTTTTTCTGAATTAATGCATCTCCCAAACCATTGCTTACAAAGACATTTGCCAATGTAATAAAAATCTGTATAAGCGCAATCACTCCATAATCTTCAGGCATTAAAATACGAGCCAAGATTACGGAAACTATAAATGAAATTCCCTGCGCAATTATTCTCTCTCCAAACTTCCAAAAAAGTCCAGATGCTATCTGTCTTCTCAAACTGCCATTATTAGACATATTCAAACCTTTCTTCTTTTCTATTAATAAACTACTCAGAGCAATGGTTCTATCAAGAATCTATACAACAATACTTGAGATTTCCAATATAGTGCAATTTGTGTCCGTATTAGTTTTGAACAGTTAATCATTTTCACAATTGACACGCTTTATAAAACAAGCTGGGTTACCGGCCCAAATCTCATTATCCGGTACCCCCCCCC
>NZ_KE992727.1:5130-17264 GCF_000466465.2 Clostridium sp. KLE 1755 | reverse complement strand
CCCCCCCCCGCTACAACAGAACCTGCCCCTATAATAGAATTTCTTCCTATATGTGAGCCCTTTAGAATATAGCTTCCTCCGCCAACAAACACTCCATCTTCAATAACCACGGGGTTTGCTCTGATTTTTGAATTATCTTTTTCAATTCCATACCGATACACTGCTTCTAACGGATGAAAATCGGTATCATAAATTTTAACTCCAGCCCCTATTAATACATTATTTCCTATTTTCACTGAATTGGCGGCCGTAATGGAGCAGTTGGAAATACCCGTATAATCTCCTATTGTCAACAACCCTCCGGCCATAATTTGAAAATTGGTTCTTTCACCGCCACCGATAGGGTTTGCCCAGTTAGCAGAATTTATCCTTACATTATCTCCAATCTTTATCTTCCCACAATTGGAGATATAAACATTACCCCGCACTACACAATTTTTTCCGACCTTAATATCACCATGCGTATAAAATAATGCCTTGGCTTTCATCGTGCATAGTTTTTCTCTTGTTTTACCAATTCTTCTATGCAAACCTATGTATAGACTCACCTTTTTACTCCTATTCTCAAGATACTTTTGTTATTCGTACTATACAAATCAACGGAAGCACCCGCCAATGCGATTGTGCTCCAAAATCCATAGGATCCAATTTGCGTCTCTGCAATGCCAATAATTCCATATACAAGAATTACTGCGCATAATATCTGTTTTTTTTCATTGTCATTCTCACACATACTATAGTTAAAACTAGTATTAACCAAACAAATGAATGCACAAAAAAGAATAATTCCACCTTCTAATAAAAAGGCCAATAACATATTATGAGGTGCATAGTTGGTGCCGTTTATAGGAACCACATAAAATGAATTTTTTGTACCATATCCCCATATCGGACTCTGCAATATCATTTGAATAGCTTTGTCCCAAATAAAAATTCTTCCAGTTAATGTCAGGTCTTTGTGCAGAAAACCGACAATAAAATTCATAAAATAGTCTTGAATTTGTACCACTACGACAAGAATATGCGCAATTAGGACTGATACACTGGTAATATTCCATGAGAGAATAGCTTTTTTCTTTACTAGTAATATTATTGTAAAAATATCCAAAAAAAGGACTCCCACAATAGATGTTGCGCTCCAAATTAAAAATACATTTGCATTAATTACAAATAAACATACTACCAATGCCTTCTTTCCAATTTTGTTATTACAAAAGCAAAGTAAACAAGACATCCAGAGTGGCATTATGTAGTACATAAATCCGTTGTCGTTTGATAAAAAATTAATTCTCTGATACTCATTCCATCTCCAACCCATATCAGTTGTATGTATTGCAGTATTTAAAGTATAGACACCATCTGGATATATAATTATGCAAATCAAATTTACTGTCAACAAAACAGCCAATAGCACAATCACGGCTTTTAAAGCTTTGTACTGCCATTTATGTACAACTGTTCGAAAATAACAGGCAATCCCTAAAATCGCAACAACAAAGTAAAATGCCGCATCAAGTTTAATCGAAAACGTAATTAACGAAGTTACAATATATGCGAATATATATATCAATGTTGCGAAAATATTTCTGTTCATTCGACCGTTTTTGTTATAGAAATAATAAAAAATCGCAATCAATGATACTATTGTCCTATAGTAATAAAATGCAAATTCCACATTAAATGGTGCATGCAAAGTATATCTTAAAGACAATGGTTCAAAAAAAGGAAACAGAAATAAAACTGTTATTATGTATGGATTCCACCTTGGAATTCTTATTGTCATCATCTACACCCTATTCATTTTCATTAGTAGTACGCCAAAATAGAGATAGCTCTTATTGTTGTCCTCAGTTAACTTCCGAAATACAAGCAAGATTAGCTTCTTTACTGTACAAGTTTATCCAACAATCATCTCCGGGTATCTTTGTTTTCACCATGGTGCACCTGCCCCGTTACCAATTCGATAATATTTGCTTCCCATAGAGCGACCACCTCATCAACACCGAATTTTTTTACGGTAAGCATGGCATTTTCACCCATCCGCTTTCGGGTGTTAAAGTTGGAAGCCAGCTCAATCACAGCGTTTTCAAAACCATATGTATCATTCGGATTCAACAAATAACCATTCTCTCCGTCATTCACTAAATCACGCAAACCTTCATGGCAAAGTCTAGATACTGATGGTAAGCCAACGGCCATAGCCTCACTTAGCGCATTCGGAAAGCCCTCATAATCCGATGACATTAAATAAATATCAGCATCGGAAAGAATTTTATGTGGTTCAGCTGCATATCCCATCAAGGAAACTGCATCTCCTAAATCCAGTTTTTCAATATAGGCGTGTAATTCGTTTTCTTGATTTCCTGATCCATAAATTCGAAGTTGCAAATTGGGGCATTCACTCTTAAGCCTTTCAAAGCGATCTATCAGCCAGAAAAAGTTTTTCTGTTTGTTGAGACGCCCCAGCGAAACTGCAACAATTTTATCATGTTCACAATGAACTTTTTTCTCAACCGGTTGCAAAATAGGATTGGCAATAATCGAGACCTTCTGATCAAATTTCCCATTGCAAAGTGATCTAAAATTACTGCACTGAACTACAATCTTATCTGCATATTTGTACGTATGATTACGCAGAAATTCCCAATATCCCTTTAATTTTTCTTTAGACGGATCATTTCTTTCTGAAATAATTATTGGAACTTTCTTTTTGCCTAACGAATGATTGGCCATACAGCAAAGTGTATTCAACTCACTTAAAAAAGAAATTATACAGTCTGGTTTTATATCCAGTATCAACTTTCGAATAAATCTAACTGATTTATAAACCTTATCCACTGGGGTTTTTCCATGTGCGTATTTACCAAGGGGATAATCATAAATTTTAACCCCTGAAAGATCATATTTAGGCTCAACAATTTTACCGTTTAGAAGGACAAGTGAAACTTTGTGCCCATGATCATTAAATTCTCTAGCTAAAATTTGCATTACATTCCCGGCACCGCCTCCGAATGCATCTACAACCAACATAAGTTTCATGCCAATCCTCCCTAATCTTCACAAAATAATTTAGCATATCCCTCTGCACACTTTTTATCGCTAAAATTCACAGATTCAATTAATGCGTTTTTAGACATATCTCTTCTAAGATTTTCATCTGCACAAAGTTGAAGCATTGCTTCAATAATTTGATTTTTATTATCAACATCACATATAATTCCTGTACGTGAATTGACCACATCTACTGTTCCACCTGCTTTTGTTGCAATTACAGGAAGTCCACAAGACATTGCTTCCAAGACAGACAGTGGCAATCCTTCATATTGAGAACACATCAAATAGATATGCGCTTTGTTTAATTCTTCTTGAACATTATCAACAACACCTTTTAAAATCACGCTTTCTTTCAGTTTTTGTCTCTCAATTTCAATTTCAACATTTTTCCTTAACGGTCCATCGCCAAGAAATATTAGTTCCGTATTAGAAAAAGACTTATGCACTTCTGCAAATGCCTGAATCATCAATGTGTGTCTTTTAACTTCTTCCATTCTTCCCGTCGAAATAAAGGTGATTATTTTCTTATCACGTTCAGAATATGGGACAACACATTTAAATCGTTCAGTACTTATACCGTTATAGATGATAGGAATTCTATCTATAGACATTCCATAAAGATGAGCAATTGTTTTTGCGCAATAATCTGAGATAGCTACTGGAACAAATCTCCCAATTTTATAACAAGCATTTTCTATTTTTCGAAAAATACCCGTTGCCTCTTTTTCAGCCACGCTATGAACTGTATGGAAGTATTTTGCTTTCCTATATACAATTGATACCGGTAAAAAATATGCCAAGGCTAACAAATGTGTGTGGACAATGTCTGGTTTCATTTCAAACACTTTTTTTATCACAGTAAAGAAAGTCGGTATATGATAACCTTCCTTTTTACTTAAATAAACAGTATGCAAATTATTAAACTCAATTTTATGAGTAAAAATATTATCTTCCTTCTGGCACAAACTCATAATTGTTACATCAAATTCTGCCATGTTGTTTAATTCAATAGCTTCATCGATAGCCAGCTGTTGTCCTCCACCAGTTCGAAAATGAGGTAATACAATCAAAACTTTTTTCATTATCTTTCTCCATCTATCGCTTAATTTCTTTAAAACGATAACTTATATCCATACTTACTATTGTATTTGCTGGTACATTCTTTGTAACAATCGTCCCTGCTGCAATAACTGCACCGTCGCCTATTTTGACACCTTTTAATATTGTAACATTACTTCCAATCCACACATGGCTTCCTATCTCAATAGGTTTTGCAATAAATTGATTTCTGTTTTCTAAATCGTGATCGTGATCAAATATACAGACATTCGGACCAATTGTTGTATAATCTCCAACAGATATACCTGTGTGACAAACAATCAAACTGTTTCTATTCACATAAGTTTTATAACCAAGAGTCAATTTTCCACCCATACACTGAATTAATGAACCACGTTCCGCAATTACCCTTGGTCTCAATTCAATCTTGCCTCTTTTACCAACAATGATGCTTGCACCTGGAGACAATTTCTGTACTATAGCAAACCTGACTCTTCCTCTGTTAATCAAAAAAACTAGCGGTAATCGAACTAAATTATATATCACTCTAAAATACCATTGAAGGTTATACCACATATTTACATTCCCCCCTATATCTTTTCGTTACGGTTTGCACATCATCCTTTGTAAGAAGATTACCATGAATCAAAGACATTTACGTAAGTTCCATCTTTCACTAATTGTTCTAATTCCTAAGTATATCTGTATATACCTTCGACAATTTACATGGTATAACATCCTGTGAATAATATTTCCGAACCGTATCAACATTTCGTTTCGAAGCTTTTTCTCTAAATTTAACATTATCGATTTGCAGCAATGCTTCTCGAACTTTTTCTGGTGATTTGATTGGTACAATAATCCCGCCATCATCCCCCAGCATATCTTTGTTCGCTGCCCAATCAGTTGCGATACAGGGCAATCCATACGCCATTGCTTCAGTTAATGCGATTGAAAAGCCTTCATTTAGCATATAAGATAAAAAGAGAAATACATCTGCCTCTTCATATTCTTTTCGAAGGTCTTCTCCCGTTTTAGTCCCAAGTAATTTCACATTAGAAGGCAAATCAATTGTCTTATATTCCTCAGAAATGTGTCCAACCATTCTAAACTGCACTTCTGGAAATGTTTTTGCCACCTCAATAATTGTACGGCAACCTTTTTTATCAATCACTCCACCAACAAATAAAGCACATTTTACACGATCATTTATCTTCTTATCCTTTTGTCTAATTAGATTGTTATTTACAAAATTAGGCACCAGAAAACATTTTGACTTTGTATTTTTCTCCACGAATTCCCGTGATGCTTTATTTAAAACAATAATATTTCCGGATAACCTACACAACAACTTGAAAACCATAAATTGCATTTTTTTTTGGACTATTTGTGGAACCGTACAATGGAAATGTACAACAGTTTTCCTGTGCATACATTTAGTTATGACCGCTGTAACACATTCTCTGGTCATACTGGTTAAGTTGGCTGGTATATTTACATGAACAATTTTGATTTCTTTGTCTTCAGACAATCTATTAATTATTCCAATCCAAATTTTTAAGCACCGCTTTATTTCATATCCCCAATTTCTGCTTACATTAATATGTCCATATACCTCGTTCTGCTCAAAATTAGTTCGAAAATTTTCCAGTTTCCATCCATCAAGGAACTCACATTGCGACATTGAAATCGCCCATGAAGCAATTCCTCCTACTGGAGGCGGAAGTGGTGCTACTAAAAGCACCTTTTTAGTAATATTGTTCATATTTGTTCAAACTCCTCATCATTTTACTGATTCATCAAAACACTTGAAAGATACTCTTTAGAAAAATCTATTTTTTTCTGAAGCATATCTCTTGCGATGGTATAATCCACACGCTCAAATCCTATATTATCCGAAGTTACAATACAATCATTTAAGCCAATATCCGTTAATAAATCAACTACACGGGAGCCAGTTGTATTATGCGGAATAACGCACAAATTTTTTTTGAATATTACAGAAAATGCAGTTGCATGAAAGGAGGAACCTATAACTAACTCAGCGTAACGAATATAATTTATAAAATCAATTGGGTCTGCATCTTTTACCACTACATCTACACCTGCAAAATAAAATAGAGAATAAACCTTGTAACCTAATTCCTTTTTTGCTTTTTTTACAACATATGTAAGGTTCTTTGTAATCTGTGTTGGATATACGAAAATATATTTTTCTTTCACAAGCTGTTTCTCACAAAACCTCTCCCAACGTTCTTTCGGTAACAAGAATACCGGATCTAATGTTTGAGGACAATCGAAGCCTGCTATTTCTTTAGCTATTGCTACTCCTGATTTTTCTCTAATTGAAATATTATCAAATCTACTCAGCCCTTTTTTTACCCCATCAATATACTCCGATGGCAATTTTGAGAGTCCAAAACTTGCTGAATATGCTATTTTCTTTCTATCATCATGAACAAATGATAAGAAAAATTCATCCACTATGCCTTTATGAACATTCCATATCTGATCACTTCCTGCAACAAAAGTATCAAATTGATTATTCAATTCATCCATCATTTCAGCACTTTTATAACATTTTTCCGTAAATTTCAGATAATTCTTTCTAAATATATTGATTTTATCTATTTTCTTTTTACATTTTCCGAAAAAGATAATATCGCTAAACCCATCTAAAATACCCTTTATAGTTTCAAACGGACAGTTGTCAAAATTTTTGAATTGAATAATTTTCGTATTATATCCCAATTCCATAATATATTGCTGCAAAGCATACGCTTGTAATAATGCACCAAGATTTTGACTATATCCAAATGTAATAGTTGCAACATTTCTCATTTTAAATCCCTCTGTTCTGTCATTTTATTTCCGTTTTTTTCACATTCATACATTTTTGCATCGACTAGGTAACGATACCAATAAGCCTGCAAGAATGTATAAATCTTCCCTTCCGTCCCATCAAGGAAGCCCAATCTTAAATAGTAGCGATAGATAAAATACAAATGCGCTCTATAAAATTTAGGCAGACTATAATAACCATGATTTTTTATTAAACGTTTTACTTTAGCTTGAACAGACGTAGCGGTTTCACTTACAGATTTTTCTGCATTTCCCCCATTCTCCTTCATCTGCTGATCGAACACTTCTCTATTAGAATACCAATTATGTTTACCAATCCACCACTCTAAACTTTTATTGTTATCATCACTGAAATCATGTTTAAATTGTACTGTTTGGCCATCCGTAATTATCAAATGTTCATCCATCATCTTCATTTCAGACATCCCATGTCCAACACGAAAGATACGCAAGAGAAGCTCTGGGTACTTACCACCATGCTTTAACCAACGCCCCATAAAATAAACTCGACGGCGGAGAATTACGCCATTAACAATTGGTGGTAAATTATCTAACTTTTCATCAATTTCTTGTGATAACTCAAATGTAAATTCCTCATCAGCGTCCACTTTAGCAACCCACATTGTGTTCAAGTCGATATTTTCCAGTGCCCAGTTAAACTGAGCTGCATGGTTTTCAAATATATGTTCATACACATCTACTCCGAGTGATTTTGCCAAACCGACCGTATTATCTGTGCTATAACTATCAATAATTACCACTCTCTTTGCAATACCACGGAATGACTCTATGCACTTTTTCAGGTTTTGTTCCTCATTCTTTGTGAGAATAATAATTGTTAAATCAACCATAGATTTTTCTCCTTTTGGCCGGTTCATTTTGTGACTTTATATAGATGTAAGTCCATTAGAATTTTCTTAATTCGATACTTCACAACCCAAGTCCAACTTTTACCTGCGTACTTTTTTGCTATATACTCAAATCCATTTTGCTGATAATCAGCCCAAAATAAATCTCTGTTTGCTGGTTCCTTAAATGGCTCCTTCAATGGTGGTTGCATACTTTTATTGATATCAGTCTCAATTGCTTCTATTGTACTTTGGTGCTTTGCCAATTCCAATACATCGTTTCCTTTATGCGTATTGACAAGCACAAGTGAAACTCCTTTATTATCACTAAATCCTGGTAAAGCTTTGTCAATTCCCCAATAATCCGCTATAGTTAAATCACCTGGGTGCATAAGTCCTTTATAAGGACACACATAACAAACAGGTCTTAGTATTTTATGCTGATAGAATAGCATTGTGTACAGGCAAGAATCTTTTTTTCTTCCACCATCTGTTGTAATGGTTTCCACGTGTCCCGCCCAACCATATGATTTTTTATTTCTAAAATCCACATTGGTTATTGGCTTCTTCATTTTACTGGACTGATATTTAATATAATCACGAAAAACTTTTGGGCTAGGAACTCCATGACAAACAATATCCATACACAGTAAATTCTTATATTCTATTCCCAAATATGATTTTAATGCCGCCACTTGACACGATGTACCGCTATACAATACTTCGCGCCCTTTAATTAAGTCTTTTTTTACGTTTTCATAAATTGTTTTATCTGTAACGGATTGAACATATTTTGATCCTCTCATGGAATTACGTTCTGTCTGGGACATGCATCTGATATGTTTGACTTCCAAACTTTCTGTTAATTTTGCACCGTAAATGACACCACCTTTTTCAAGGACAATGTCAGATATTGCAGTAAAAATCCCACCCGATCTGCTAGCAGACCTAACTCCGGTATCCTTGTGTTTTACAGCATAACATTTAATAAATTCATTGCCCTTTTCACGCTTCACAATTGGACAATTTTTTTCACATTTATCGCAATGAATACATGTCGTAAAATTAATTTGGGGATATAAAAAGCCTTCCTCATCTTCTACCATTTCGATAGAACCAGTAGGACAAGAAGCAGCACATGCTTGACACCCACAACACTTATTTTTTTCTTTGCCCATATTTGAAACCATTTTAATCACAGCTTCCTAATCACTTTCTCTGTATTACCAGCTATTACGCAGTTGTCCTCAAACATACTGCTCTTCATTTTTCATAGAGAAAACTACTGTTAATTCAGCCTTTTTTCTCCACCAAAACTTTTTTAACCCATAGTGCAACACAACTGCCAGAACGACTGTTATTATCATGAATAACAATACCTTTCCAATTTTCTCTTCAACTGAACTCAATGTAAAGGCATGCACAAAGTAAATTTCATAAGAAATCGCTCCAGCAAACAACAAGAAACAATTATCGAACAGCCGACTACATCCCCTGCTCATCACAACAACACCTATTGCCAACGGAAGGACTGTAAGTAAAGACAAAGTGTTGCATACCAAATATTGTAAACTCTTAATCGTCTGGAGTTGTGTAATAGCCATAAAGAAGATACCTGTTATGCAGCCCCCATAATAAGAAGTGCCGATATCTTAGTTGAAAGCTTCTCTGTTACTTGTTCTTTATTATCCGCCATCCAAATTCCTATTGGAAAACAAAACATCTGCCTTGCCCGCAAAAAAGGCATATCAGGATTTGCAAAGAACACACTGTCTAATACAAACCAAATACCAAACACAATGAAAATTGTCGCCGAACTTTTGGGGAAAATCAATTTCTTCGTGACATAAAATAAAATGTAGCAAACCACAATATATCCAATATACCATCCATAAGCTGTCGCCAGCTCAATCAACAACATGTCCTTAATAAATACGGAAATATCGAAATGTCCTGTTGCTATCAAACCAATCAGTTCAACGAACCAAAAAGGAATCAGAACCTTGATCAATCTCTTATTCCAAAAGTTTTTCAATGCATTCTGCTTGTAAGACATTTCCAATCCATAACCAGAAGTCATTAAAAAAATTACCACACCAATTCCCGCTATAAATTGAATACCACCTACGCCTAACCCCGCACCTACATGTGCCCACACAATCGTAAGAATAGAAAATCCTTTTAATACTGTCGTGCTTTTCTGGTCAAACCATTCTGACGATACTTTTTTATAAAAACCCAGCAGATAAAGCACTAATAAAAGCAGTGAAAAAACTAAAAATATTTTCATCTCAGTCTCCTAATCACTTTTGCTGGATTTCCAGTAATCACACAATTATCCTCAAACTTACCACTAACCACTGCGCCAGCACCAACAACGCAACCATCCCCAAGAACAGTTCCCTTCAGGATAATAGTATTGCAACCAATAAAGCAGTTCTTACCGATATGTATCTCTCGGCTTGGTATCAGATCACTGTCTCCACCGTGGATATCCTGCAGAAGCTTCAATCTATCCTCGGTATCAATAGGGTGAAAATCATTGTCAAGAATTTTACAGTTGCCACCAATACATGTGTTTTCACCAATATAAATGCCCTTTCTGGCATAAATGGTTGCTCCTGAAATGCCGACATTGTCACCAATTACAATTTCAGCTTCTGGAACTCTTGTCACAATAATTGTCCGGCTGTAAAGCCCAACCAGATTGGAAAGGAAACTGCTCTTAACCGTTACATTATCGCCAATTCTAAGTTCGGCACCGCCTTTATTAAAGATAACCGGTACACCTTTCAGCAACAGGTTCTTTCCATATTCAACTTTTGCAGCTTTCATTAGTACCTTGAACCAGTTACTGTTCATCCTGTTCATCCTCCAAATCCATCAACAGCCGAGAATTTCTTCTGCGTACTTTTTAACGCTCTTTTCTCTCGTCATATTCTCAATCAAATTATCGTGTCCGCGCTGCCCCATTGCAGCAATATCGCCGTTTCCAACATTGTCAATAAACCACTGGATATTCTTTTCAATCTGCTCATAGTCCCCGGGATTACAGCAAAGACCGCCCTTGGTATCTTCGATCAAGCAGCGAACCTCGGAGCCTTCTTCCAGCACACCGATAATCGGTTTTCCAGCAGCAGCCAGACCATAATATTTGCTTGGACAGCTTACACCTTTGATACCCTTAGCATTTACGCACCAATGGACATCTCCAGCATTCAGGCTATAAATCAAATCTTCTTTGCCTTGGTAAGGAATGAATACCACATTGTCCATATTGTGGCTTTCCTTGTACATGATCAGCTTTTCCAAAACTGAACCAGCACCGACAAATGCAAACATAACTTCTCTGCCATCTGCCGTTTTTGTACCCGGCTTGAACTTTTCGATCACTTTCAGCAGGTTTTCAAGATCGTAATACAGACCGATATTTCCGCTGTACATGATGACGAACTTACTATCCAGTCCGTACTGTTTCTTAAAGCCTTCAACCTGTTCATTTCCAGCTTCCAAAGGATAGATTTCGGTTTCATCAATCCAGTTATTAATCAGAGCGGATTTCGGCTTCTTACCTTTGAAACGCCCATTCAGTGTGTCAATCAAATCACGACCAACCGTAATAACAAGATCGCTTCTCTTACAGCTGAACTTGTCAAACCACATCATCAAGTCCGTAACAATCTTATTCTTGCTATACCCAACAGCCAACACCTGCTCTGGGTTAAAATCCTGAATGTTATATATATACTTGGCGTGCTTCATCCATTTGCCCCAAACGCCGATAAGTCCACCGAGGATAGGCGGCTGGGAGATAGAAAACACATAATCCTGCTTGCCTACTTTGAAGGTGGCTGCCATCGCTCCAAAGAAATATCCGAGGATGTTTTTGATGCGGCTCATTTTATTTACCTTGCTGAACTCTGGAACGCGGATGCGCAAAACCTTTACGCCGTTGATATTCTCCTCGTAGTACTTCTGAGTTTTATATTCATCCTCAATCGTACCAAGATAGCTTGGCACAACACAAATTACCGTAATATCAAATGTATCCAGCATTCCTTCGGCGAGTTCTTTGAGAATCTGACCCGTAGATGCTGTGTCAGGCACATAGTAGTGCGCATAAATTAATAACCTATTTTTCTTCACTTATTTCAATGCCTTTCAACTTTATTTTGATTGACTAAGCATTTTCATCACTTCGTCTTTAAAGTTTTTCTTATAATTTTCCAAGTCATACTTAGGCGTATTTTGCAAACACTTCTCAGCATATGCATCTACTGTAGTGATAAAATGGGCTGGTACCCCCCCCCC
>NZ_KE992727.1:579-5030 GCF_000466465.2 Clostridium sp. KLE 1755 | reverse complement strand
CCCCCCCCCCACACTTCTCCAGAGGGTATGGACTTGTTCACCATCGAACAAGCGCCCACAATTGCTCTATCTCCAATTGTAACCCCTGGCATAATCGTACTTCTTGCTCCAATAAAACAGTCGTTACCAATGTTAATTTTTCCGAATTTTAATACGTTTTTATATTTTTCTTCATTACGAAACGCCCATGTTGCTCCATCATGAGTAACAAACGCACAGCCAAAAGAAATTTCTGTGTGATTTCCAATTTCAATTAACCATGGTTCACTTCCCCAGTTTGGAGAACCAATAAACCGACAATTATCTCCGACTGAAACGCCTAATTCACGTGCGTACTGAATTGGATTATTCCTTTTTAGGTAAAAAAGTCTTACACTATGTAATAGTTTCATTAGCTTCTCCTTTAGTCTCTCTTAAAGATGTCGCGTGTGTACACTTTTTCATTCACATCGTCTAGGCAGCCATCATATCTGTTTGCAATAATCGCCTGGCTCATTTCCTTAAACTTCTCCAAATCATTTACTACCTTGCTGCCGAAGAAGGTTTCTCCGTCTTTCAAAGTCGGTTCATAAACAATAACTGTTGCACCTTTAGCCTTGATACGCTTCATAACGCCCTGGATAGAACTCTGGCGGAAGTTATCGGAATTGCTCTTCATGGTCAGTCTGTAAACACCAACAACAACTTCTTTCTCCTTGCCTTCACTCCACTCATCGTTGGCACCATAAGCACCGGCGATCTCCAGCACACGGTCTGCAATGAAGTCTTTTCTCGTTCTATTACTCTCAACGATTGCAGACATCATATTCTGAGGTACATCTACATAGTTAGCCAGCAACTGCTTCGTGTCTTTCGGCAGGCAATATCCGCCATAACCGAAGCTCGGGTTGTTGTAATGAGTACCGATACGAGGATCAAGACAAACACCGTTAATGATCTGCTGTGTGTTCAGCCCCTTCATTTCCGCGTAGGTGTCCAGTTCATTAAAGTAGCTGACTCTCAGTGCAAGATATGTATTGGCGAACAGTTTAACAGCCTCTGCTTCAGTAAATCCCATGAACAGGGTGTCTACCTCTTCCTTGATTGCACCTTCCTGCAGGAGTTCTGCAAAAATATGTGCAGCTTTTACCAGTCTAGCATTCTCTACATCGGTACCTACGATAATACGGCTGGGATACAAATTATCGTAAAGCGCTTTAGATTCTCTTAAGAATTCCGGGCTGAAGATGATGTTGTCACAGTGGAACTTTTCTCTGACACTTGCGGTATATCCAACCGGAATTGTGGACTTAATGACCATGATAGCTTCCGGATTGTACTCGATAACCAGCTTTATAACCGCTTCAACTGCACTTGTATCGAAGAAGTTCATCTTGCTGTCGTAGTTAGTCGGAGCAGCGATAACTACGAAGTCTGCATCAGAGTATGCTTCCTTTGCATCCAATGTGGCGGTCAGGTTCAGTTCCTTTTCTTCCAGATATTTTTCAATGTATTCATCCTGAATTGGAGACTTCTTGTTGTTGATCATCTCAACCTTTTCAGGAATAATATCAACTGCCGTTACATGATGATGCTGACTTAAAAGCGTAGCAATGGACAGCCCAACATAGCCGGTACCTGCAACAGCAATTTTCAAATCTTTAAACTCTCTCATAATCGTTTTCCTCCCGCATAGCGGATAGAGTTATCCGTTATGTGGATCATTGTGTTATTTGTGTGGATCTCTACACCGCTTTTTACATATAAAACGCTTTATACCACTCAGCGAACTTTCTAAGTCCCTCTCGAATACCGATCTTCGGCGTAAACCCATAATCTCTCTCTAACGCAGAGCTGTCTGCATAAGTCACAGGCACATCCCCTGGCTGCATGCCGACCAATTCTTTGTGGGCATCAAAATCATATTCTTCCGGCAGCACTCCAGCCCTGACAAGTTCCTCCTGAAGTGTTGTAATATAATCCAATAGATTTTCCGGTGTACCACCGCCAATGTTGTAAACTGCGTATGGCGGAACCGGCAGACCATCTTCACCATTTTTCTTCTCCGGTGCTCTCTGCATTACACGAACCACTCCTTTTACAATATCATCAATATAGGTAAAGTCGCGTTTGCAGTTACCATAGTTGAAAATCTGAATGCTATCGCCTTTCACCAGTTTATGCGTTGCAGAAAAATAGAACATATCCGGACGACCGGCAGGACCGTAAACCGTGAAGAACCGAAGTCCTGTGGACGGAATGTTATAGAGTTTAGAATAGGCGTGCGCCATCAGCTCATTAGACTTTTTGGTAGCCGCATATAGAGAAACCGGGTTCTCCACCTTATCATCTGTACTGAATGGAACTTTTTTATTTCCACCATAAACGGAAGAAGAAGATGCGTACACAAGGTGTTCTACGCCCTTATATTCCACATTCTTATCTGCTTTCACAGCATCATAAGAATGACGGCAGGCTTCCAGAATGTTATAGAAACCGAGAAGGTTGGATTCAATGTAAGCGTCCGGGTTTGTGATGGAATAACGAACGCCAGCCTGAGCAGCAAGGTTCACGACCACATCCGGTTTGTAATCAGCGAAAATCTTTTCGATGATGGACTTGTCCGCAATACTGCCTTTTATAAAAGTAAAATTCGGCTGTGTGGACAATTCTTCCAGTCTGGTCTCTTTTAATCTCACATCGTAGTAGTCGTTCATATTATCAATGCCGACGATTTTCACAGACGGAACATCGGCAAACAGCCTCTTCGCCAAGTTGGAGCCGATAAAACCGGCAACACCTGTGAGAAATACTGTTTTGTTTTGTAAATCTACATTTGGGACAAACCCGTCAATCTTGCTCATTTTGTGTACCTTCTACTTCCTTAATAGTTTCTATATAAAATCTCCCGGCCAAGCCAGAAGCCTTTTTTACTCAAAAATCTTCCTATTTTCCCAACTAAACTCTATTGGATAGACCCATATACATTCTGCTTTTTTATTTTCAACAATAAAGCGATTTGGATACAGACCAGCAATATACCTACGCCATTCCTCCATACCCACTTCCTACAAAACCCTTGATTTTACTGCATTTTCAGCCAAAAATGACTTTATCACTCTCTGCCCATCTCTATCCAAAATGCAGAAAATCATTATTTCCGTCCCCCGTCTGACTCACTCATTTCGTGTTAAAATAGGTGTCAATCAAAAATCACCCACTGCATTTCGTGCTAAAATGATGTTATCAGACTTCACTATATGTCTATCCAAAACGCTGATTTTTGCCTTGGGTTGCGGTTTTTCATGGGTGTGGACATGATTTTTCCTGTCCTTTTAAGCCACTAATTTTGCAGGGTAGACATTATCATACAAAGCTTTGTACTTTCTTAAGAGTTCTGGACTAAACATGATATTTTTACTTCCAGTCTTTTCACAGATAGAAGCAGTGCAACCAATCAGAATGGCAGATTTGATAACCATTATTACATTTAAATTGTACTGCATAACCAGCTTGATTACTGTTTCAACAGCAGAAGTGTCAAAATGCTGTGTATTACTGTCATAGTTTGTTGATGCAACAATCACCACAAAATCAGCTCCTTTATAGGCAGCTTCTGTATCCAAAGTAGCAGTCAGTTTTAGTTTATGAGCACCCGCAACATCATCTTCAAGATACTTTTCAATGTAATCGTCTGAATTGAAGATTTACAATTGCTAATCATACCTACCTTTTCATGGATAATATCCACAGCAGTCACTTGATAATGCTGTACCAGAAAAACAGACAATGATAAACCAACATATCTTCTTCCCGTCACTGCAATCTTGTATGTTCGCGAAGGAATCTCAGCTTTATCCAATTCATTGCTCAATTACTTCTCATTGGTTTCTATTGTTCTTCTCCATTCCTTTTATAAATAATCATTTTGTGCTTTATATAATAAAAACTCCGGGGTGATGAACTTAACATCATAGAGTCACCACCCAAGTGACTCTCCCCGAAGTACTATTCAACTTTATGTTCTTTCTTTCCTCATTTTTTCCATTTTTCTCCCCGCCGGACAAAACAAACAGAAGTTGCTTTTCATGCCATCTGCTGTGCCATACCTGTCCTCCTTTATCTGCTAAATTCCTTTTAAACACAAACTTTTTTACTCATTTTCTTGGGTAATAAATATGAACTTCCCAGCCCTCAAAAATGACTGTCTAACAGTTTGTTCCTAAATATAGCATAAGCTTATTATGACACAAGCGTATTTATCTCTAACACCGGTGCCTACAACAGCAATTTTCCAATCTTTACCCTTACATAGTCGTTAACCTTCAAATTCATAAATAGCTTTTCAACTATATACGCCATACATGATTTTTTATTATAGAAAAGCGTTGTTTTGTCACTCTAAACAAATTTAATATCTCAGCTAACTTTCACCACCAAATTTCTAACCTCAGATCTATTTCCATCCGTAT
>NZ_KE992727.1:0-479 GCF_000466465.2 Clostridium sp. KLE 1755 | reverse complement strand
TTTCTATCATATCTGCATTCAACACCAATATCGGATTGGGGCCTGCTGGTTCTCCCTCATTATCTCCTTCTCCCTGATTCTCGTCCTGACCTTCTGCCTCTCCAGAACTGCCTTCCTCATTACTTTCCGTCTCTGTTTCTGTAGCTCCTTCTGTTCCAGGCATGTCCCCAGTCTCAAGAGTTTCTTCCTCCACTGGTAAACTGTCTCCTCCACCATAACTACTGCTAACTACCGTAAAAGCTCTTGAAGCCTTCCCCACATTATTAGCCCCATCTCGTGCCACATATGTCACTATCACTTCTTTCCCATTCGTCCCTGCCACCTTCTCCACCAGAAGACTGTCACTCACGTCCCCATCCTTTTCATCCACCGCCGTCACTCCTTCCAACAGCAGTTCTTTATCCATTCCTTCCGTATATTCTATCTGCTTCTCTTCATCAAAGAATATTTCCGGTCCTTTCCTGTCTTTCCCCAGGTAC
>NZ_KE992726.1:31990-50609 GCF_000466465.2 Clostridium sp. KLE 1755 | reverse complement strand
ATGAAGAAGAGGAAATGAGAAAAATCCGCGCAAGCGAGTATAAGAACGGTAAAGAAGATGGAATTGCTCAGGGGATAGTAGAAACCTGTAAGGAATTGGGGGTCAGTTTTGAGCAGACTGTAGCAAGACTGAAACTCCGTCTTGGCATCAGCGAACAGGAGGCACAGGAAAAGGTACGGCATTATTGGTGAAGAACCTGAATAGCTGAGGATATTATAGGAAACAAGATAAAAGTCATCATGGGACCTGTTGTCAATATGGCAAACCATGGTGACCTTTTTGTATGAATGGAGAGTATTGGCTTGGACTAATTTTACTGGTTGACTCCTTCTGCTTACGATAGTATACTTAATTAATATACGAATATATGTTCGAATAGTAAGGAGGGGGAAATAAATGCCATATATGAACTTTAAAGATCTTAATATGTTCTACGAAGACATGGGCTGCGGCGAACCGATACTGTTTTTACACAGCCATTTCAGCCGCAGCCTGCTGGCCTTCGGTGCACAGATACAGCCATTTCAGGGGGAATACCGCTGCCTGTTTCCGGATTTCCGCGGACATGGACGCACGAAATGCGAAAGCCTGGAATGGGATTCCCGCAAAATTGCCGATGATATGGCAGACTTTTTAGATGCCCTGGAAATTCCGAGTGCCCATCTGTTTGCCTATAGCTTTGGAACTACCGTGGGAATGTATATGGCATCCAAATATCCTGAAAAAGTCCGAAGCCTTATCGCAATCGGAGCCGGGACAGAGCCGAATCCTGAAGGCTCTGAGGATTTCCTGCCCGAAAGTATTATAAAAAGGAATGACACCAGAATGATACGTGACATGACAGCACGGCATTTTGAGGCTCACAGAGGAAACTGGGAGACCTTCATGGAACAGACTGTCCTTGACTGGCGGCAGCATCCAAATCTTACGGAAGAAGAGTGGAACGCATTATCCTGTCCCTTATTCTTCATAAACGGTGACAGCGATCCTTTTGGTTCCTGCAGACAGCTGAAAGAAAAATGCCCGCGTGCAAAAACCTTTGAAGTACCAAATTGCGGACACGGCCCCCATTTTGTTATGGAGCATGCAAAAGAGGTAAATAAAAGGGCGCTTGATTTTCTGCGGGAACTTGGCTCCGGTGTTTGTACAGACTCAACTGCAGGTTGCTAAAACTGCCCAAAATTGAATTTGCCTTCCATTGCCCATGCACAGAAGCTGAATTTCATCGAATCCCTGAAATAGTCGCTGACTCTGTTTATGAAGCCGCAAATCACTTTTCATAATACTGCGCCTGAGCGCGCCATAATTCAGCATATTTGCCTTTTTCATCAGCAACCAGGTCGTCATGGCTGCCCCTCTGGATAATCAGACCGTGATCAAAAACGATGATTTCATCGCAGAACCGGCAGGAGGAAAGGCGGTGGCTGATGTAAATAGCGGTTTTTTGCCCTACAATCTCATTGAATTTGCTGTAAACCTCTGCCTCGGCAACCGGGTCGAGAGCAGAGGTTGGCTCGTCGAGAACGATAAAAGGAGCATCTTTATAAAGTGCCCGGGCGAGAGCAATTTTCTGCGCTTCGCCGCCGGAAATTTCCACGCCGTTTTCACTGAAATCTTTATAAAGGCAGGTATCAGTTCCATTTGGCATCTGGGCAAGTCTTTCTCCGAAGCCTGCTTTTTTCAGGCAATATTCCACCCGGGCTTTGTCGTAATCAGCATTTGCTGCAACATTCTGTCCCAGTGAAAATGAAAAAAGCTTAAAATCCTGAAATACCACTGAAAAGATGCTCATATATTCCTCATAATTGTACTTCTGGATATCAATGCCATTGAGCAGAATTTTTCCTTCTGTCGGGTCATACAGGCGGCAGAGAAGTTTTATGAAGGTGGTCTTTCCTGAACCGTTCATTCCGACGACGGCAAGCCGTTCTCCAACGCGGAAATTCAGGCTGATATGCCGCAGGGCATAAGCATCGGAACCAGGATATTTGAACGATACGTCACAAAATTCAATTTCATAATCATTATCGTTGCAGTCGCATAATGCACGCTTTTCAATGGGAAGGGTGCCCTGATATTTCTTATTGGGGATATCAAGAAAAGCATACAGTCCCTGCAGATGAGAACAGCACACAGCGTTGTCCGTATACATAAACATTGCTTCCTGCAGCCCCTCACCCAGACGTGTGAGCACGCCCACATACTGAACGATGCTGCCCACACCGAAAGCGCCCATTGCCGCTTTGGCTACCACAAACAGATAGCAGACGGCATTGCTGAGACTGGCAAGGAAACCGCCCCAGGCCTCAGGACAGCACATTTGGTGAATCAGATGGTTTTGTTCCCTGTCATGCAGCTGCATTTTCTCAAACGCTCGGTCTGCGGCGTGATTCTGCTCATAAATGCGCACATCTTTAGCATACTCCGGTTTCATGCATAAATCACAGCCAAAGAAGTCAAAGGCTCTGTAGAACCAGACGTTTTCCTTACTCCATTTTTTAAACGCATTATTTTCCTTAACAGCGGCCCGGGAGCTGCACCATCCGCCGAACAGGATACATAGCAGAATGGCAAAAATACAAAAAGGGGAATCCAATAAGCCATATCCGGTTTTCCCGGTAAACAAAGTCGCTGACATGCAAATTGAAACAATAATATTAACGGCTGTACGGACCAGCCCTTCCGTTCCCCATACCAGCTGCCCAAGACCGTTGCCAAACATAAACAGATTTTCTTCCGCCTTTTTGCGCTGCTGCAGAATTTCTGCATTTTCCAAATCCACATAGTCCATAGACAGTTGTTTGTCCGTGAATACTTTCTGGAAAAAATCCCACATTTGCGCCTGCTTCTCACTGGTAATGCGATCTAACACACTGCGCAGCATTGATATTACGAGATTGCAAAGCAGCACAATACAGACGTAAAAAAACAGCAGATTTACCCGCCGTTGTCCGGTAAGTTCATTAATAATCTGCGCTGAGAACCAGAGGGAGACGAAAGGCTGAAGAGCGGTTATCAGCGCAGACGCTGCTTTGCCGGAGGCAAGGCCCGGACAATACTCCTTTAGAATATCATATCCGCGTACGGTGACAGAAACCCGTTCTCTGAGGGTAGATTTATTCATTCCTCCGCCTCCTTTCCTACGGGATGTTCTCTGTAATATTTTGCCTGCGTTTCAAACAGTTCGTAATACTTTCCTTTTTGGGAAAGCAGCTGTTCGTGGGTCCCTTCTTCAGCAATACGCCCGCCATCCATTAAAAGAATCCGGCTGCAGAAGCGGGTGGAGGCTAAACGATGTGAAATAAAGACGGTGGAGTGGTTTTCCATTACTTTATGGTAAGTTTCATACAGCCTGCTTTCAGAAATCGGGTCAAGGGCAGCCGTGGGTTCGTCCAGCACCATTATAGGCGCATTTTTGTAAAGGGCCCTTGCAAGCAATAATTTCTGCAGCTCACCTCCGGAAAATTCAATACCGTCATCCTGGATGACCCTGCTGTATGTGCTTTTGATTCCATTGGGGAGTTCCTGGATTTTATCCCACAATCCTGCTTGGAGCAGGCAATTTTCTGCAGCTTCCGGATCGACTTGCCCGGGTGCGCTCTCGCCTGCAATTTCTTCGATTGTTGCGGGCAGAATTGAAAATTGCTGGAACACTGCAGAAAAAAGCCTGTAATAAGCGGTTCGGTTGTATGCCTGCACATCTGTACCGTCATATAATACCGTACCCGCAGTCGGATCGATCAGGCCGCAGATCAATTTTACAAGCGTGGTTTTGCCTGCCCCATTTAAACCTACTACAGCCAGGTGTTCGGCAGGATTGATTTTAAGGTTAATATTCAGTAAAGTATCGGCTTTGGCGCCAGGATAGCGATAGCAGACATTTTTTAACTCAATGACTTTGGGAAAAGCCAATAATGCGTCGGTTTTAACTCCGCCTTCCCGTTGGAACTGTTCGGGAAAGGAGAGGAAGCTGCGAAAATGGCTGACGGCCATGCTGAGGCGGGAGATATTGGACGCCTGGCCGAGAATGCCGGAAAGCCAGACTGAGAAACCAGTGATCGCACTAAAATAAAGCACAAAATCAGCAACGCTGATCTGACCACCAAAAACCAGCGCCAACAAATAGGCATATGCCGCGCCTTCCCGAAGTAAGGCTAATCCGTTGTCAGCAGCGGATACGCCGAACACCTTTTTCGTGTAACGGTGAAAATATCCGGATAACCCTTTTAAATTCTGTTGATAAATCTGATTCATCCACTTGCTCATGTCGTATATCCGGATATCCTTAGCTGAAGCATAATCGCCGGAAATACGGGTAATGTACTGGGTTTTCTGCCGATACTCCACTTTTTCCCTGCTGTGGGCCTCCGCCCATTTGAGAATTTGTTTATCCAAAAAGAAACTTACAAGCGTGGTGGCTGCCAGAAAAAGGACAATAAACAGATTGAGCCTTGCCAGAATGCCCATATATACCGTAAATCCAAGGAGATTAGAGAGCATGGAAACGCCTGCATCATATACTTCGGTCATCTCAGAAAAATTCCCATGGCAGTATTCATGGCTCTCGCTCTGCAGCTTGCGGAATTCATCATTTTCCTGATTGCAGTAGTCGGTGGTCAGGCCTTTATCCGCCGCCTTTCGCAGATAATAGGTATTCATTTTGTATTTATGCCAATAGACACATTTCTTCCCGAAGCCCTGCAGACCGGTGATTGCCGCAATACTGATGGTAAAATAAAGTGTTATCATCGCAGTCTCAAGGATACCTTTTCCTTCTGTCACCGCATCAATTACCGCCTTGGGCAGAAAAGTGGAAAGCACCGGCAGAGCCACCCTGGTCAGCATGAGAAGCAGACACCAGAATAAAAGCGGCGGATAACAGATATATGTATTTTTTATGCAGTACAGGATATTCTGGAAAACAGAGTAGTGTTTGTAAATTGCCTGCGCCTGTTTTCCAGAGGACGGTTCATGTTCCATTTTTTCTTTCCTCCTGCCTGTAAGCTTATCATCTGTAAGCTTATCAGAAAAGGCCTGGAATACGTCATTTCTGCACGAATGGCATGATTTACAGCACGAATGGTTATAGCGCCATGCCAGGTTTGTTATGCTGCCGACAGAATTGGTACGGAACAAACGGGAAGCAGCGGCATATACCGCTGCTCCCTGTTTCCCGTTATTACATTGACTGTTTGGCTGTTGTGCAGCCGTCAATCACTCACTGTCATTCAGACTCTGATACAATGGATTCCTTAAAGCAGCAATACTCAAAATAAATCCAATTATCCCGACAATAAAGAACATAACCGCGATACCGGAACCTTTCCCCGCCCCGAAAAATAACGCCAAGGCATGCTGAATGGCTGATGGCCTGTTCATAAATGGTTCAAAAACATGATCAGCCCAAATACCGCCGAGGAACAGCCCTAAAGGGATTGTGATGTTCTGAAGGGTATCCCTGGCGGAAAAAACACGGCCCTGCATTTCGAGAGGCACATGAACACGCATAACTGTATTAAGGTTAGCCCCCAGAACCGCAACCGGCACATAGGAAACAAAAGCGGAAACTACCCAATAGGGCAATGAAGGGGTCAGGCTCAGCATTACATCTCCCAAAAGAAATGTAAAAATGCAGCTGATAAATATAACCTTTATTTTGTTTTTTGGCGGCTTTACAAATGTAACAACAACGCTGCCGGCGAGTACGCCAAGCGAAACAGCGGCCTCCGCCATGCCAAGCGCTTTCTGGCTGCCGCCTGTCCTGCCAAGAATGAAGGCGGACATCATGCCGTCATTGCCTGCTTTCGCTAAAAAGTTAACCACAGAAAAAAACAATATAATGCGCAAAAGCGCCCTATGTTCCCGCAGATAATTGATTCCTGACATACAGCTTTTCAGAAAAGGACCCGGCGTTTCTTCCGTATTGTGAATTATATCCGGAATTTTAATAAAAATCAGCAATGTGACAAACGCCACTGCGAAGCTGGCAAGATCAACTGCCAAAATTATCGGCATGCCTCCGAAGGCAAGCAGGGAACTGCCAAGCGCCGGAGCCAGTATCGTAATTACGGAACCGGAAAAGGACTGCAAGCCGCTCACTTTTAAATAATGTTCCTTAGGCACAAGCAGGCTTGTCGCCACATAAGATGCCGGGCTTTGAAACGCGTTCATAAAACTGAGCAGAAAATTGATGACGTATAAATGCCATACCTGCAATGCGGATAACGAATACAATATTAAAACTGTCAGCGTACCGCAGGCGGCCATCAGATCTGCAAGCAGCATAATCCGCTTTTTATTCCAGCGATCTGCAATCGCTCCGGCTATAAAACGGAAAAGTATCGTCGGCAGGAAAGAACATAGCGTCAGGAAGGTTATACTGGAAGCTGTTCCTTCCTGGCTGTAGACCCAGATAATGAGCGCGAAATTGGTCATTGCCGTGCCCAGTTCCGACACAGCCTGTGAACTCCAGAGAATGAAAAAATCCCGGAGCCCTGAATACTTATTTTTTATTTTCATGGCTTTGCTCTCCTTCACAAGTTATATGGAATGTGAATGCAAAGCCTAATTCGGACGGCAGTTTTACGCTACCGCTCCATGCAGTTTCCGTCCGGAATCAGACTCTGCATGGAGCTAAAGCAATGGAAGAAAACATAAAGCACCTCTTCATATAATTTTTATATAAAGTATACCATGGATAAATGTATCTGTCGATTGTTGTTATCTGAATAGTGATCATCAAAATGGTATTTATCAAAACAGCGCATGATGGTTGATGAAAGGTTTCACACCAACCTTACAAAAATGCAACCTTCACTCAGAAAATGTAAGCCCATTCGATGGATTGTTTCCTCTGCCTGTCTTATAATAAGCACGAAACATACAAAAAGCGCACTGGTGTAAGGCAGAATGGAGGAATGAAAAAAATGTCACTGCTGGAAGTAAAGCATTTGAAAAAAGTATATACCACAAGGTTTGGCGGCGCAAAGGTGGAGGCGCTGGCCGATGTGGAGTTTTCCGTAGAGGAAGGGGAATATGTGGCAATCATGGGCGAATCCGGTTCAGGAAAAACCACGCTGCTCAATATCCTTGCCGCGCTGGATAAGCCTACCGGAGGCAAGGTTCTGTTAAACGGCCGGGATATGGCGGCGGTGCCGGACAGCCGGATGGCTGCCTACCGCAGGGATAACCTGGGCTTTGTATTCCAGGATTTCAACCTGCTGGATACCTTTTCTCTGCGGGACAATATTTTCCTGCCCCTGGTTCTTGCCAGAAAGGAATACGGAGAAATGGAAGAGAGACTGAAACCACTGGCGGACAGGCTGGAGATTAAAGAGCTGCTGGATAAGTTCCCCTATGAGGTTTCAGGAGGGCAGAAGCAGCGGGCGGCAGTTGCCAGAGCGCTTATTACGCAGCCGCAGATTCTGCTTGCGGACGAACCTACGGGCGCCCTGGATTCCAGGGCTGCGGACAGTCTGCTCCGTATTTTTGAAGACGTGAATAAAAGCGGCCAGACCGTTTTTATGGTGACGCACAGTACACGGGCGGCCAGCCATGCAGGAAGGGTCCTTTTCATCAAAGACGGCGTTATTTTCCATCAGCTGTACCGTGGGAACTGCAGCAATGAGGAGATGTACCAGAAGATATCGGATACCCTGACGGTTCTTGCCACAGGCAGAGGGGAGGACTGACAGATGAATATACCACAGTTTTCTTCCCTGCATAATCTCCTTTTTTATCCCCGGCTGGCAGGAACCAATATGAAAAAGAACAAAAGCATTTATTTTCCCTATCTGTGTGCAGGCAGCCTGATGGCGGGGCTTCTTTATGTCCTGAACTCCGTTGGCATCATGGTGGCGGACAGCGGCATGGAGGGTGGAGATATCATGTATATGCTGGTCAGGATCAGCTTTATGATATGTATTCTTTTCGTGTTTATCATCCTGTTTTATATTAACAGCTTTATCATAAAGCGCCGCAAACGTGAATTCGGCCTGTTCTGTATTTTAGGCATGGAGAAAAAACATCTTGCCTTCGTCCTTTTCTGGGAGGTACTTTTCAGTATGCTTTTGAGCGTATCCGTGGGAATTGCAGGAGGCATGCTTTTCAGTCAGGCAATGTTCCTTCTTCTTCTGAAATTCGTGGGGCTGCCCGGAAAGCTAATCTTCCGGATCCCACTGAATGCGGTGGCTGAAACCTTCCTGATTTATCTGGTCTGTTTCTTTTTTGTCCTGCTTTATGACATTGTAAGCGTGACAAGAACTAATCCTATAGACCTGCTTAGAAGCAGCCGGGAAGGAGAGAAGGAGCCTAAAACCAGATGGGCTGTCGCACTTGCAGGAGCGGCAGCCCTGGGGATTGGCTATGCGAAGGCCCTTGCCACCCAGACGGCCTCAGATGCGCTGTTTGCCTTTTTCCCTGCGGTGCTCCTCGTCATTATCGGAACCTACTGCCTGTTTCAGGCAGGGAGTATCGCCCTGTTGAAAACGCTTCGAAAAAACAGACGTTTTTATTACAAACCGGAGAATTTTGTTTCTGTTTCCGGGATGATTTACCGGATGAAACAGAACGCCGCGGGACTGGCAAGTATCTGTGTTCTGTCAACAGCCGTACTGGTAACGCTGTCCAGCTGTTTAAGCCTCTATGCCGGAGAGGAGGATATGCTGAAAAACCAGTTTCCCCGGGATGTCAATATGTATGCGGACGTGCCGGACTATTCCCCGCAGGATACTGCCTTGGCCGTACAACTGGCCGTTTCCATCAGGGAAAAGGTAAAGGAACTGGCAGCCTCTGCCGGCTGTACACTGGAAAACCAGATGGATTTTTACCAGATATCCTTTGGCGCTTCCTATGCGGACGGCCAGTTTACCACCGCCTTTAATAATGAGGGAAAAACGAACATGGTCTATGCCATGACGCTGGAGGATTACAACCGTTTATTTGGCAAAAGCCTTTCTCTCGGAGAAAGAGAGGTATTCTATTATACAACAGGACCGGAAATGAACGGATTTGCGGATATCTGCGGAGAAAAATACAGTCTGGCCGGGCGGCTTTGGGAGTTTGACGTTACAATGTTTATGGGCTTTGCCACGCCTGTGAATCTCAGTATATTTGTTGTCCCAGGCCTGGAAGATCTGAGCAGGCTGGCAGCGGCGAGCAATGCGCAGGCACAGAACGGCAGATTTCCCACCTCTGTGGAATTTAACTGCTTTTTTGATCTGGAAGGGAGCAAGGAAGCCGTCCGGCAGCTGGAAAGCAGCATACACGGCGCCGTGCCCGGCGTTTACAGGACTTATGTGCGCAGTGAGCAGAGGGCGGATTTTTATGAGCTGTACGGCAGCATCCTTTTTGTCGGCGTATTTTTCATCGTATTGTTCCTCATTGCCACTGTGCTGATTATCTATTATAAGCAGATTACGGAAGGCTTCGATGACAGGGAACGGTTCCAAATCATGGAAAAGGTGGGGATGAGCGCCGCTGAAGTAAAGAAAACCATCACCCGCCAGGTGCTTCTTGTTTTCTTCCTGCCTCTGGGAATGGCTGTTATACACATTGCGGTGGCATTCCCGCAGCTTTGCAAGATGCTTACGGTATTCAGTATGACCAATATAAAAATGTTCGCTTTATTTACCGTGCTTTCCGTTCTTGTTTTTGCGCTGGCCTATCTGCTTGTTTACCGGCTGACAGCGCGCACATACTTTAAAATTGTCCAGGGTTAGGCGGCAGGTGGCTGTCTCCTAGATCCTTCTTTATAACCGAAGGGGCACAGACGTGTCCCTTCGGTTTTCAGTTATGTTTCTTTCCGGACTGCCCCACAGGAGGGATGTCCTGTGGTCAATTCTTATTTCACAGCAATTTTTATGGCAATTTTCCAAAAGGCTGGTAAATATTACAAGCATCCGTATGCCTGAAATGAGTTGTCATGCATACACATTTATGCTAGCATATCTAACAAGAGTTAGTTGATTGAAACTAATATTGATTGAATTGCCGGTATACCGGATGGAAGGAAAGGAGAGTTATGAAGAAGATGAGAGCAAGACTGCTTTCTGTATGTGTATTTTTGGCTTTTTCGGCGCTGTTGGGAGCATGCGGTTTGAAAGCCGCTGCTCCGGAAACAGAAGCTGCCCGCGTGGAAGGCGGAAAGCAGGAGGCCGCAGAAACTGCGGCGGGGAATTCTAAAACAGCCGGGAACGCCACAGCAGCCGGGGTTACTATAGCAGCCGGGGATTCCATAACAGCCGGAGAGGCTTCCGCAGATGGTGAAGAGGACCTGACGGAAATGCCGGAGGAAGGAATGCGTACGGTGCAGACAGACAAAGGACCGGTGGAAATTCCCGTTAATCCGCAGGTGATCGTTTCGGATTACTATCTGGGAGAATTCCTGGCTGTGGATGTAAAACCGGTAATAGCATCCCCTTACTCCCTGTCTAATCCGTTCCTGAAAGGCATGGTGGAAGGCATTCAGGAACTGAATACGGTGAGCGCGGAGACATCTCTGGAAATGATTGTTGCCAAGGAGCCTGATTTGATTGTCACAATTACTGAAGCAGATTATGAAAAATATGCCGCAATCGCACCAACGGTATATATTCAGGATGGCAGCCGCAGTGATGAGGAGCTGTTTTACTACATCGCAGGTCTTGTGGGAAAAGAGAATGAAGCGGAAGCATATATTGCTGATTTCAGGAAAAGAACGGAGGCGGCCGGGGAAGAAATCAGGGAAATTGTGGGAAATCGTACCGTTTCTATTGTGGAGGTATGGCCGCAGCAGATCTATACCATGGGCAGTCATTTTGCAAGAGGAGGTTCCATTCTGTATGATATATGGAAACTGAAGGCCCCTTCGGCAGTACAGGCGGAAATGGTAGATGCCGATACCCCTTATAAGGTGGTATCTCTGGAAGCGCTGCCGGAGTATACGGGAGATTTTATCCTGTACGGCGTCCTGGCGGATACGGACAGCTCCTTTGTGGAGGAATCCCGGCTCTGGAACAGTCTTGACGCTGTTAAGGCAGGTCGTGTGCTTGCTTATGAACAGGTCGCTTTTATGCACAGGGATCCGATTACCCTGAATGCCCAGCTGGATATTTTTGTTGACTTTTTCCGTAGCGTTGGTGAAAAGGAATGAGTGCGGGCGGACAAAAAAGGATGACCTTGTTTCTGCTTGCGGTCGGCGCTGCGGTCTTTCTGGCCGCAGCTCTTTCCGTGCTTTATGGAAGCATGGAGATTACTTTCGGGCAGGTGGTAAACGCCGTCATCCGGCCGGATGCTGCGGATCAGCAGCATATCGTAGTCCGGGAACTGCGTATTCCCCGTACGCTGGGCTGTATCCTGGCCGGCGCCGCCTTTTCCGCAGCGGGTTCTCTCATGCAGGGGGTAACTAGGAATCCTCTTGCGGATTCAGGACTGCTGGGCATCAATGCGGGAGCCTCTTTTGCGCTGGCGCTCTGTCTTGCTTTTTTACCCGGACTTGGTTTTACAGGAGTGGTTATCTTTTCCTTTCTGGGCGCGTCGGTTTCCATGCTGGCTGTCTATGGGCTGATGAGCATGAGACATCGTAAGCTGGAGCCTGTAAGGCTGGTACTGGCAGGCAGCGCTGTCAGTATTTTCCTGTCCTCACTCAGTCAGGCGGTCTCCATTTTCTTTCAAATCGGTTATGATCTTACCTTTTGGACCGCCGGCGGTGCGGCAGGCATCCGCTCCCGGCAGCTTCTGCTGGCAGGCCCGGTCATTGTTTCCGGCCTGGTGGCAGCAGTCCTGCTGTCGGGGCGTGTTTCCATGCTCAGCCTGGGAGAGGATGCCGCGAAAGGCCTGGGGCTGGAAGTGGAGCGTTCCCGTTTCCTTTGTCTTCTTACTGTTCTGCTGCTTGCGGGCGGCGCCGTGGCCCTTACCGGGCCGGTTGCCTTCGTAGGTCTGCTGGTTCCCCATGTGGTCCGCTTTTTTACAGGAGCGGATTATCGGGCGGTCATTCCCTGTTCCATGGCGGCGGGCGCTTTCTTTATGCTCACTGCAGATATTATTTCCCGTACCATCAATGCGCCTGCCGAAACGCCCATTGGTCTGATTTTTTCGCTTATCGGGGTGCCGTTTTTCATCTGGATTGCAAGAAAGGAGGACAAAGGCTTTGACTGACTCCCGGAAAAAAATGCGTGCCTGCATCGTGCTTGCCATATTGGCGGCGCTTCTTATCCTGGGAATCTGGGTGGATATCAATGCAGGCTACAGACATATCAGCCCGGAGGAGATCTGGAATATCCTATGGGGAAAAGGAGAGAAGGGGGTGCGTTTTACGCTGCTGCAGCTTCGGCTTCCGCGTGTACTTGCCAGCCTTCTGGCAGGGGCCGGCCTGTCTGTTTCGGGCTGTGTAATTCAGGGTGTTTCCCGGAATGAGATGGCAGAACCTGGCATTCTGGGAATCAATGCAGGGGCCGGACTTTTTGTAGCCGCCTTTATCGTGTTTTTTCCCGGGACAGGCTTAAGCCTTCCGTTAATTCTTCCTCTGCTCGCTTTTGCGGGCTCCCTGGCAGCTGCCCTGTGTGGCTACCGCCTGGCGCTCACCCGCAGGGGCCTGTCCCCGGGAAGGCTTCTCCTTACTGGAATAGCCATGTCCACCGTACTGTCCAGCGTGACCACGATGCTGATGCTGCGGATGTCCGACAGCGAGTATGCCTTCGTGCAGAACTGGCTTGCAGGCAGCCTCTGGGGCGCCGACTGGCCCAATATACGCATCCTTTCCACGGGGCTGCTGATTCTGCTGGCTTTTGTATTTTATAAAAGCAGAACGCTGAATGTGCTTGCTCTGGGGCATCAGACCGCCACAGGCCTGGGCGTGGGTGTTTCCCGGCAATCGGTGTTTCTTCTGGGTGCTGCCGTCGCCATGTCCAGCCTGTGCTGCGCGGTGGGTGGCGGCTTCAGTTTTGTGGGCCTTGTCTGTCCCCATCTGGCCCGTCGCCTGACAGGCTCCAATTACCGGCTGCTGCTTCCTGCGGCGGCACTTACCGGCGCCGTGCTGATGACCTTTTCGGATATTATATCCCGTACACTTCTGTCGCCGGATGAAATTCCGGTGGGCATTGTGGCGGCGGTCATTGGTGCCCCCTATTTCTTATACCTTTGCATAAAAACCTGAAGGAGGAGATTACTATGGACGCTGTGCTCGCAGGCAGGGAGATCTCTGTGGCTTACCAGCAAAATATGATTATCCCGCCGATGGATGTAAAAATTGAAAAAGAATGCATTACATCCATTATCGGCCCAAACGGCTGCGGAAAATCCACGCTTCTTAAAGCGCTTTCCCGGACGCTTCCCATTCGGTCAGGCCAGGTGCTGCTGGACGGCAGGCTGATTGCGCAAATGCCCACGGCCGAGGTGGCAAAGCAGATGGCAATTCTCCCCCAGGGACCTCAGGCTCCTGCGGGGCTGACAGTGGAAGAACTGGTATCCTACGGGAGATATCCCCATCAAAAAGGCTTCGGAAGGCTTGACAGGGAGGACCGGGAAGCCATCCGCTGGGCTCTGCACATCACCCATATGGAGGAACTCGCCGGGAAAAATATTGACGCGCTCTCCGGAGGCCAGCGCCAAAGGGCATGGATAGCCATGGCGCTGGCACAGGACACCCAGGTTATCCTTCTGGACGAGCCCACCACCTATCTGGATATGGCCCATCAGCTTGAGGTGCTCCGGCTCCTTGAAAAGCTGAACCGGCTCCGGAAAAAAACAATTGCGCTCGTCATTCATGACCTGAATCTGGCAGCCCGTTTTTCCCACCGGCTCATTGCCATGCGCTCCGGGAAAATACTTCATGAAGGCACCCCGGAGGAGGTTATGACCCCGCAGGTACTGGAGGAGGTTTTTTCTCTGAAGGCCTGTATCGGACAGGATCCCTGGACCGGAAAGCCGCTTTGTATCACCTATGAGCTGCAGGAAGAGGAAGTGTCATAAGGCGAAGAGCAAAAGAATAAAAGTCTTTCCGCCAACTAAAAAACACTGCGTCCCAAAACGGAGCTGAACTCCGGATGGGATCGCAGTGTTTTTGCTATATTGCTATGCTTCCTGTTCCTTCTGAAGATTCTTCTGCGCAGTGGACAGCATCAGTTTGATTCGGTTCAGCTGATTGACCTCGCTAGCGCCGGGATCATAGTCGATAGCCACCACATTGGATTTTGGATACCGTTTGCGCAGCTCTTTGATAACGCCTTTACCGACCACGTGGTTGGGCAGACAGCCGAAAGGCTGAGTACATACTATGTTATTGGTGCCGGACTTAATCAGCTCCACCATCTCTCCGGTCAGAAACCATCCTTCGCCGGTCTGGTTGCCGATGGAAACAATCGGTTCCGCATAGGAAGCAATATCAGAGATTTTTGCAGGCGCGTGGAAATGCTCCGATTTCTCAAAAGCTTTTGCTGCGGAGGAACGCACCCATTCCATGCCCTTGATTCCAAGCTTTGCCATGAATGCGGATTTTTTGCTGGTTCCCAGATGCTCCGCCTTATAAAGCTGATTGTAGAAGCAGTAGAACATGAAATCCAGCAGATCCGGGACCACAGCCTCCGCGCCCTCTGATTCCAGAAGCTCTACCAGATGGTTATTGGCTGCCGGCGCAAACTTTACGAGAATCTCGCCGACAATGCCTACCTTCGGCTTTTTCTCATCGGTGATGGGAATCGCATCGAAATCCTCCACGATTTCACGGCACATCCTGAAAAAGGTATGGAATCCGGGATGCTTTGCAGTCACAAAGGCTTTGCATTTATCCACCCATTTCCGATGACAGGCATTAACGCTTCCCGCTTCCTTTTCATAAGGACGCATCCGGTATACGCAGCGCATGAAAATATCTCCGAAAACTGCGGCATAGACGGCGCGAAGCAGAATATCCAGATTCAGCTTGAAGCCGGGGTTGCTTTCCAGTCCCGCCATGTTGACGGAAATCACCGGCACCTGCTCCATGCCCGCCCTGGCAAGCGCCCGGCGGATAAAGCCCACATAGTTGGTGGCACGGCAGCCGCCTCCGGTCTGGGACATTACCACAGCCACCTTATTCAGGTCATATTTTCCGGAAAGCAGCGCGTCCATAATCTGTCCCACCACCAGGAGGGATGGATAGCAGGCGTCATTATTTACATATTTCAGGCCGGTGTCAATGGCATGCCGGTTATCGTTGGGAAGCACCTCCACATGATATCCACAGGCATTAAACGCCGCTTCCAGCAGCTCAAAATGAATCGGGGACATCTGCGGGCAAAGGATGGTATAATCCTTACGCATTTCCTCCGTGAAAATTTCCCTGTGCAGGGCGGTGGAGGCGATGGTCCTTTTCTCTTTCTTCTTTTCCTTGGCCTTGATGGCGGACAGCAGGGAACGGACACGGATCCTGGCTGCCCCCAGATTGTTTACCTCATCGATTTTCAGGCAGGTATAAATCTTGCCAGAGCCGGAAAGGATATCGTTTACCTGATCCGTGGTAACGGCATCCAGGCCGCAGCCGAAGGAATTGAGCTGAATCAGGTTCAGATCGTCCCTGGTTCGCACAAAGGCGGCGGCAGCATAAAGCCTGGAATGATACATCCACTGGTCGGAGACGATCAGCGGCCGTTCCGGATGCCCCAGGTGGGAAACGGAATCCTCCGTCAGTACGGCCAGGCCGTAGGAGGTGATCAGTTCAGGAATGCCGTGATTGATTTCCGGATCCAGATGGTAGGGGCGTCCTGCCAGCACAATTCCCTGTGTTCCGGTTTCCTCCAGATAGGAGAGCACCTCTTCCCCTTTTTTCTTGATATCCTCTCTGGAGGCTTCCATCTCCGCCCAGCCCCTGGCCGCGGCGCGGCGTATTTCTTCGGCAGGCAGTTCGCTGAATTCTTTCTCCAGAGCCTGTGTGGCAACCTCCAGATTGCTGAAGGCCATAAAAGGATTACGCAGAACTGCTTCCCCGCGTCCGATTTCATCCACATTGTTCTTGATATTTTCAGAATAAGAGGTGACGATAGGGCAGTTGTAATGATTGCTTGCATCCGGCGTTTCATTTCTTTCATAGAAAAGAGCGGGATAGAAGATAAAATCCACACCCTGTTTAATCAGCCAGGACACATGCCCATGAGCCAGCTTTGCAGGATAGCATTCGGACTCGCTGGGGATGGATTCTATGCCCAGCTCGTAAATATTATGGGTGGAGCTGGGAGAGAGCACCACCTGATATTTCAGTTCGGTAAAAAACGTATACCAGAACGGATAATTTTCATACATGTTCAGAACCCGGGGTATACCCACGCGTCCCCGCTGCGCCTTGTCTGCGGAAAGCGGTTCATAGGAGAACAGCCTTTTCAGCTTATACTCAAACAGATTCGGCACCTGGCTGGGATTCTTCGGTTTTCCCAGGCCGCGCTCACAGCGGTTGCCGGATATGTACTGACGTCCGCCGGAAAAACGGTTAATGGTAAGGCGGCAGTGGTTGGTACAGCCCTTACATTTTGCCATGCTGGTTTCAAATTCCAGGGAATTAATCTGATCGATTGTCAGCATGGTGGTCTGGTAGCCCGCGCTGTAATTGTCCCTGGCGATGAGAGCCGCGCCGAACGCGCCCATAATTCCTGCAATATCGGGGCGGATGGCCTCGCAGCCCGCAATTTTTTCAAAACTGCGAAGAACGGCATCATTATAAAAGGTTCCGCCCTGGACCACGATCTGTTTCCCAAGCTCAGAGGCGTCGGATACCTTGATTACCTTAAACAGGGCGTTTTTGATAACGGAATAGGCAAGGCCTGCGGAAATATCGGAAACCTCGGCTCCCTCCTTCTGCGCCTGCTTTACCTTGGAATTCATGAAAACGGTGCAGCGTGTGCCAAGGTCGATGGGATGTTTGGCGAACAGGGCGGCTTTTGCGAAATCCTGCACGCTGTAGTTCAGGGATTTTGCAAAGGTTTCGATGAAGGAGCCGCAGCCGGAGGAGCAGGCCTCGTTCAGCTGCACGCTGTCAACCGTGCCGTTTTTGATTTTGATACATTTCATATCCTGGCCGCCGATGTCGAGAATACAGTCCACCTGCGGGTCAAAAAAGGCGGCGGCGTGATAATGGGCCACCGTTTCCACCTCCCCGTCATCCAGCAGGAAAGCGGCCTTCATCAGGGCTTCCCCGTATCCGGTGGAGCAGGAACGGACAATCTTCGCCCCTTTGGGAAGCTGCGCATAAATGTCCTGTATGGCGCCTATGGCGGTTTTCAGCGGACTGCCGTTATTATTGCTGTAGAAGGAATAAAGAAGGGCGCCGTCCTCGCCTACAAGCGCCACCTTGGTGGTGGTGCTGCCCGCATCAATCCCCAGATAGCAGTTGCCTGCATAATCCTCCAGCGAAGCCGTCGTTACGCAATGGCTGTCATGGCGGGTGCGGAAGGCTTCGTATTCCTCATCGGAAGAGAAAAGAGGCTCCATACGGGCTACCTCGAATTCCATTTTAATGCCGCCGGACAGCTTCCGGACCATCTCCTCCAGCGTAAAATATACTTCTTCCTTAGCGTTCAGCGCTGATCCAATTGCAGCGAACAGATGGGAATTATCCGTTTTAATGGTATGCTCCTCATCCAGCTTCAGTGTTCGGACAAAGGCGATCTGCAGTTCGGAAAGAAAATGAAGGGGGCCTCCCAGGAAAGCAACATGCCCCCTGATAGGCTTCCCGCAGGCCAGTCCGCTGATGGTCTGATTCACCACCGCCTGGAAAATCGATGCCGAAAGGTCTTCCTTGGTAGCCCCTTCGTTAATCAGAGGCTGGATATCGGATTTGGCAAACACACCGCATCTGGCGGCTATGGTATATAAGGATTTATAGTTTTTGGCGTATTCATTCAGGCCTGCCGCATCCGTCTGAAGCAGGGAAGCCATCTGGTCGATAAAAGAACCGGTGCCGCCGGCGCAGATACCGTTCATACGCTGTTCCACATTCCCGTTTTCAAAATAGATGATCTTGGCATCCTCGCCGCCCAGCTCAATCGCCACATCGGTCTGCGGCGCAAGCTCCTGAAGCGCTGTGGAAACGGAAATAACCTCCTGAACGAACGGTACTCCGAGATGATTTGCCAGAGTCAGCCCGCCGGAGCCGGTAATCATAGGATGAAGCGTTATATTTCCCAATCTGGACAGACTGTCTTTCAGTAAATCCGACAGTGTCTCCTGAATATTGGCAAAATGCCTTTTATAATCGGAAAAAAGTATATGATGGGCTTCATCCAGGATAGCAATTTTGACAGTTGTGGAACCGATATCGATTCCCAAAGTGTAATGAATAGAATTGCTCATATGTTAAAAATGCCCTTTCTTCGTAACTGTCCAGTTACTTCACAGTTACTGCCAAAATCTGCCATAAACCGCCTGCAGCGATGGATTTTGACACTCATGAATTATTTTCTTACAGTCAGAGCAATAAATGCACTGACCTGCTGAACAGTTGTCTCTCTACTTATTAAAATGTATTTTAAAACAACATTCTACATTATACGACAGCAAAGACGTAAAAGCAACTGCGGAAGTTGTTAAAAAAATTTTGGCGGTTTCGTAAACCGGGCATTTGCCCCTGCCGCAGCCTTTGGCGTCTGCTTTTGCGTGGTCCCGCGGCGGGGATGTT
>NZ_KE992726.1:11215-31890 GCF_000466465.2 Clostridium sp. KLE 1755 | reverse complement strand
GCGTGGTCCCGCGGCGGGGATGTTTTTTCCTGTTCCAGCCAGGCCGGACATTGCGATGAGCCCTGGCAAAAATTATGTCAGGAAAGCCTTCCATAATTTTAGGTCTCATCTCCATGGCCTGAAAAGGAACCGGAAAAAACATCCCCGCCGCGGGACCACGCAAAAGCGGATGCCAAAGGCTGCAGCAGGAGCAGATGCAGGCTTGTGAAATTCTAAAGTTTTTATAACATTTATGAAATTGGAGCTGCATTCGTTTACATTTTCGGGGTGAGATGATAGAATATATTCGCTTGCAGTACGGTTGGTTTTTGTGGGACAGTTGGTTTTTGGGTAAAATCGCACTGTTTAACGGTTTGCCGGAATACTGCGCGGACGCTTGAAAGCAGCTTAAAAAGAATCGCGTAAATCGCAGATAGGAGTTTGATTATGGGAAGCAATTTTTCCAGCAAATTTGAAAGAAAATTCGGGAAGTATGCCATTCCGAACATCTCTTTGTATTTAATTATATGTTATGCGGTAGGTTATCTGATTGCAAGGATAAATCCTCTTTTTTTAAATTATCTGACGCTTGATCCTTTTGAAATTTTTTTCCATGGACAAGTGTGGCGGCTCATAACCTGGATTCTCATTCCACCCAGCTTATCTAATTTCTTTTTTACGGCAATAATGCTGGTATTCTATTATTCCATCGGGACGCAGCTTGAGCGGACCTGGGGAACGTACCGTTATAATTTATATTTGTTTTTAGGTATGTTTTTTACAATTATCGGTAGTTTCTTGCTTTTTATATTTTGCCTTATTGCCGGTATAAGAATTAATTTCGGCGCCTTCAGCACCTATTACATCAATATGTCCATTTTCCTTGCATATGCGGCTACTTTTCCCGATATGCAGGTCCTGCTCATGTTCATTATCCCTATCAAGGTAAAATGGCTGGGCATTGTTTACGGAGCCATGCTTGTATTTGAGTGCCTGACAGGCGGCCTGGTGACCTGGGTGGTAATCGGTTCCTCACTGCTTAACTTTGTGGTATTCTTCCTGACAAGCAGGAACCATATCCATATGTCCCCAAAACAGATGAAACGGAGACATGAATTTAAAAAACAAACCCAGTCGGCGGCAGGAATTACCAAGCATAAATGCGCTATCTGCGGCCGGACGGAAAAGGATGATCCCACGCTGGAATTCCGTTTCTGCTCCAAATGCTTCGGTAATTATGAATATTGCCAGTACCATCTGTATACCCACGAACACGTAAGACCTCCCCATGAGGCCGGAAGATAGGACAGGGGAACTGCCTGCAGCTGCACTGCCCGGTGGGGCCGGGTGCTTGCCGCACCGGGTAAGGGCAGCAGCGCAGGCCTGCCCGAAACAAAAAAACAAAGCAGGAGAGACTATTATGAATCAGGAACAGCAGTTTGCAAAAACGCTGGAAGAAATAAAACAGCTCGCAAGACAGCAGGGAAACTGCATCAGTGAAGAACAGGTAAAGGAAGCCTTTGCCCCTTTGGGTTTTGATGACAAGCAGCTGGAGATGGTATACGATTATCTGAAAAACCAGAAAATAGGCATCGGAGAGCCCCTTCCTCTTGAGGATTACCTGTCGGAAGAGGAAATCAATTATCTGGACTCCTATCTGGAAAGCCTCGCGCTCCTGGAGGAGCTTACAGAAGGTGAAAGAGAAGCAGTTACCCTTTCCGCCATGGCAGGAGATATGGATGCCAAGCAGAAACTGATTGAAATCTATCTGCCCCAGGTGGTAGATCTTTCCAAGCTTTATGCCGGACAGGGCGCATTGCTTGAGGATCTCATCGGAGAAGGCAATGTGGCGCTTACCATGGCGGTGGAAATGCTGGAGACCGCATCCAATGCCGCGGAAGCCCAGGGAATGCTGGGAAGCATGATTATGGAAGCCATGGAAAACTATATCACCGTAAACGTCCAGGAAAAAGAAACCGGCAATAAAATGGCGGAAAAGGTGAACCAGGTGGCAGACCAGGCCAAAGAGCTTGCGGAAAGCCTGGGGCGCAAGGTTACCATACAGGAGCTGGCCGACGAAACGGGCATGACCCTGTATGAAATCAAAGAAGCCGTCCAGTTTTCCGGAGACAGCATAGAAGACATTGATACCTCTGGAACCCAGCTGTAACATACACTGTACAATACTGAAATGTCCCACCGGACAGAAGGATACCCTATGGCAGACCAGGATTTTAAATACGTAATACAGGATTTAACCAACGTTTATATCGGAGCCAGATATACCTACGAGGAAATGCTTGAGGATGACAACGTCCCTCACAAGCTGAAGGAGGTCATTGTCCGCATTCTCCTCACCGAGGTAGCCCCCGATACCACCCCGGAAAACCACATTTTCTACATGACTCCCGACAGCGCCTCCTTCAAGGCCTGCAAGAAAATGAAGGCCCGCTTTAAAATGAGCGTATGGCAGCCCGCAGACGGCCGCAAACACAAAAAAGCCGGCTATGTCAACCGGGAATACTCCATCGAAGAAATCGTAGCCAGCAAAGAACTCCACGACAAAAAAGACACCACCATTGTGGAAGAAATGCACATCAGCAAGCTTGGCCTTGGCGCCATCGTCGTATAAGCGTGCATTAACTGAATCAAATACCCCGTTGCAAGCAACGGGGTATCTGACCCTCGCGGCAGTCGCCAAATATCCATGCAAGCATGGCTACTTGGCTCGTTGCTCGCGGGAATAAAAACGATTGTCAACCATATAAAATATTTGGTTGACAATCGCAAAAAATAATGATAGACTTTCACCATAACCGGAAGAAAGTCTATTTCTGCTTTCCCGGAAAACAAGGGAGAAATTCCCAGACAGGGAGAACAAAAAAATGGAAAGAAAATTAACAACAAAAACCATAGTCATCACAGGCATGTTTGCCGCCGTCATAGCGGTGCTTGCCCAGATAGCCATTCCCATGCCCTCAGGCGTCCCCATCACACTCCAGACCTTTGCCATAGCGTTAACAGGCGCGGTCCTTGGAGCCAGGCTCGGAACAGCCGCAACCGGCATATACATACTTCTGGGAGCAGTAGGAGTCCCCGTATTCTCAAACTTCACCGGAGGCCTCGCCATCATTGCCGGAAAAACAGGCGGCTTCATCTGGGGCTTTCTCTTCCTCGCCCTCCTCTGCGGAGCAGGAGCCACACTGAAAAATAAACCCCTCGGAGTTGCAACCGGCCTCCTCGGCCTCATCGCCTGCCACCTCCTGGGCACCCTCCAGTTCAGCCTCCTCACAGGCATGAACTTCCCTGAGTCAGCCCTCCTGGTATCCGTCCCCTACCTGCCCAAAGACATCCTGTCCCTTATCCTCGCCTACGTCCTCGGACTCCAGATAAGGAAACAACTCCTCCGAGCCGCCATCCTCCCTCCCCAGGCCCCCAAAAAAGCCCCCCTGTAATCTCTTGCGCCACCCCCCTAAATAAAAACTCACCTCAAATTCTTGCCGGAAGCCCACACTTCCGGCTTTTCCTTCCCCATTTTCTCCCTCAGCGGACATTTCTACAGCTCCAAAGCTCCCTTTCATCCCTTCCTCACTACACAACCTGCCTGCCGCCGATAATGAGAGAGTCCTGTGGGGCGCAGGGCTCTCTCATTATCGGCGACCCACCCCGGCTCACCCCCAGGAAATTACCTTTATAAAACTTGCGAAAAGTGATATACTGAAGAATATTACCGGATTCTGCCAACCGCCGCATCCGGAATGGGTAAAAGAGTAGGAGACATAATTGCATGAAAATTGAAGAACTGACAAGCTACAGACTCGTAGAAAAGAAAAAAATCGAAGACCTGAACTCCATGAGCTACCTGCTGGAGCACAAAAAAAGCGGAGCCCGTCTTGCACTGCTTTCCAATGATGATGAAAATAAAGTATTTTATATCGGCTTCCGTACCCCGCCCGAGGACAGCACCGGCGTTGCCCACATCCTGGAGCATTCCGTACTGGAAGGAAGCAGGGATTTCCCGGTAAAAGACCCCTTTATTGAGCTGGCTAAGGGAAGCCTGAATACCTTCCTGAACGCCATGACCTATCCCGATAAAACCGTATATCCCATCGCCAGCTGCAATGACAAGGATTTCCAGAACCTGATGCACGTATACCTGGACGCGGTTTTCTATCCCAATATCTATACGGAACGCAAAATCTTCGAACAGGAAGGCTGGCACTATGAAATGGAAAGCCCTGAGGATGAGCTGACCATAAACGGTGTTGTATATAATGAAATGAAGGGGGCATTTTCTTCCCCCGACGACGTGCTGGAACGTGAAATCACCAACACACTTTTCCCGGACACCACCTATTCCAACGAATCCGGCGGTGATCCGGAAGCGATCCCCGACCTGACCTATGAGCAGTTCCTGGATTTCCACAGAAGGTATTACCATCCGGCCAACAGCTATATTTACCTCTATGGAAATATGGACATGGTCGAGAAGCTGGAGTATTTGGATCAGGCCTATCTGTCTCATTTTGACCGTTTTTCCGTAGATTCCGAGGTGGCCTTCCAGAAGCCCTTTGACAAATGCGTGGAGGCCGGAAAGTTTTACCCCATTACGGAAAATGAACCCGAGGAGGACAACACCTACCTGACCTATAACATGGTAGTGGGAGACAGCCTGGACAGAGAACAGTATATCGCCTTCCAGATTCTTGACTATGCCCTCTGCAGCGCTCCCGGCGCGCCCCTGAAGCAGGCGCTTCTGGATAAAGGGATCGGCAAGGATATTTACAGCTACTACGAAAGCGGCATCCGCCAGTCCTATTTTACCATCGTGGCAAAAAATGCCAACCTGGACCGCAGGGAGGAATTTGTGGAATGCATCGAAAAAGAGCTTTCCCGCCTTGCAAAAGAAGGAATTGATAAAAAAGCGCTGCGCGCCGGACTGAATTATTACGAATTCCGTTACAGGGAGGCAGACTTCGGTTCGTATCCTGCGGGACTGATGTATGGGCTTCAGGTGCTTGACAGCTGGCTTTACGATGATGCCTTGCCCTTCATCCATATCGAAGCGGGAGAAACCTACAAAGCGCTGCGTGAAAAGGCCGAAACCGATTATTTTGAAGAATTGATTGATAAATGCATGATCCACAATACACACAAGAGCATTCTCACCCTGTCCCCCAAAAAAGGGCTGGCAGAAGAGAGGGAGAAGCTTTTGAAGGAAAAGCTGGCTGCCTTAAAGGAAAGCATGGAGCCGGCGCAGATCGGGGAAATCGTAGAAGAAACCCACGCGCTGCTGGAATACCAGGAAACGCCGGATTCCAAAGAAGCGCTGGAAACGATTCCTCTTTTGAAGCGTGAGGATATTCGCAAAGAAGCGGAGCCGCTTATTAATGATATCCGCAGCATGGGTGATACCACAGTGATGTATCATGATATTTTTACCAACCATATCAGCTACCTGCGTTTCCTGTTTGACGTGGGGCAGGTGCCGGAGGATCTGTTCCCCTATATCGGCATTCTGAAATCCGTGCTTGGCTATGTGGATACCGAAAACTTCACTTACGGGGAGCTGTTCCATGAAATCAACATGGAGACCGGCGGTATCGTTCCGGTCACCAATTTCTTCACCAATGCGAAGAAACTTTCCGAATGCAGAGTCACCTTTGAAATAAAAGCCAAGACACTGGAGGACAATCTTCCCAAAACAGTGGAGCTGGTTCAGGAAATCATGCTAAAATCCCGTTTCGACGATGGAAAGCGGCTGTATGAAATCCTGGCGGAATTAAAATCAAGACTGCAGTCCAACCTGATCTCCGCAGGACATTCCGTTGCCGCAAGCAGAGCCATGTCTTATTTTTCCAGGCCTGCGGCCATTCAGGAGCAGATCAACGGCATGCCTTTTTACCGCCTGGTGGATCATCTGGAGAAGAATTTTGACAGCTGCAGAGAGGATCTGCAGAACAAGCTGGAAGCCCTGATGAAGTATATTTTCCGTCCGGAGAACCTGCTGCTTGACTATGTGGGCACACAGGATCACTACGAAGAATTCATCAGCCTGGCCGGACAGGTGAAAAAGTCGCTTCACACAGAGCCTGTGGAGCACAGACCTTTTCTCATTGAGCCTGTCAGGAAAAATGAAGGCTTTATGTCCGCATCCCAGGTACAATATGTATGCCGCGCCGGTAATTTCATCAGCAAAGGCCTTTCCTATACAGGCGCGCTGCGCGTGCTGAAGGTGATGATGAGCTACGAATATCTGTGGCAGGAGGTCCGCGTCAAGGGCGGCGCCTATGGCTGTATGTGTGCTTTCGGCAAGAGCGGGGACAGCTATTTCGTATCCTACCGTGATCCGAACCTGAAGAGTACGGTACAGGTGTATGAGCGTGCCGCTGAATTCGTGGAAGGCTTTGACGGAGACGAGAGGACCATGACCCAGTATATCATCGGAGCCATCAGCGAAATGGATACCCCCATGAATCCTGCGGCAAAGGGGCTGCGCGCCATGAGCGCTTACCTGACCAATCAGACCTTCGAAGACTATCAGCGGGAACGGGATGAGCTGCTTGGCGCCAACGCCGCCGCTATCCGTTCCCTGGCCGCGCATATCAGGGCTTTTATGGAAGCCGACTGTATCTGCGTTGTGGGAAATGATGCTAAAATCAAAGAAGAACAGGAGATGTTTGAAACACTGGAAAATCTGTATTAAAGACCGATACGGGAGGGACTCTTATGAAAAAACGGATGAAACGAATTACCGCAGCGGCGGCAGCCTGCCTGCTTTCCCTTATTTTTGCCGCCTGCGGAAGCAGCAGCAAATCAAACACAACGGAAGACATTTCCACCGGCCAGGCAGCTGCTTATGATGCCGGCGGCGTATATTCCAATTATTCCGCGGAAATGGATCCCGAAGAGGCGGCGCCGGAGGAATCCGGCGCACAGCTTGATGAAAAAGCGGCTTCCGGCAGAAAACTCATTAAAAACGTAAATATGACCGTGGAAACAGAAGACTACACACAGCTGGTAACTGACATCCAGGAACAGGTGGCCGCGCTGGGCGGATATATTGAACAGTTTGAGTCCTATAACGAAAACAGCATCGGCGGCCGCAGCGCAAACCTGACGCTTCGTATTCCCGCCGATCAGCTGGATTCCTTTGTTACCCGTGTGGACGAGGTATCCAATGTGATTTCCCGCCAGGAATCGGTGGAAGACGTCACGCTCCAGTATGTGGATCTGGAAAGCCACAGGAAAATGCTCAGGCAGGAGCAGGAACGGCTGCTTTCGCTGATGGAGCAGGCGGAAACCATTGAAGACATCATTACCCTGGAAAGCCGTCTTACCGAAGTCCGTTACCAGCTGGAAAGCATGGAAGCGCAGCTTCGTTCCATGGATAATCAGGTGAACTACAGCACCGTGTATCTGTACATAAACGAAGTGACACGCCTGACTCCCCAGGAAGAAAAAGGAACCTGGGAACGGATCCGCACCGGATTTTCGGAAAATATGTACCGTGTCGGACATGGATTAAAAGAATTTGGAATCGGCTTCATAATTTCCTTGCCCGTTCTCTTCGTATTTGTTATTATCATTCTGATTATTATAATTATTTTAAGAATCATAATCCGCATTACCAGAAAGCGGGAAGAAGAGAACCGGAAAAAATACGGAACGCCGTACCGTCCCGGCCCCATGCAGCAAAACGATCCCCGTTTTGCCGTTCCCGGAAGCAGGCAGGAGCCTTTCGCACCTCCCACAGGAGGTCCGGACAACAGGAATCCGGCCCGGGAAGCCGTTCCGGCTCCCATGGCCCCGGATAAGGAAGGTAAAACGGACGTACCGGAAACCAAAAAGAATGAGGAGAAACACTAAATGGACTTAGAGGAACTGCTTTCAGCCGGCAAGCCGGTAAATGAAAAATACAAATCCGGATTTGCCACGCTGATAGGGCGCCCCAATGTGGGAAAATCCACCCTGATGAACCGTCTGGTGGGCCAGAAAATATCCATCACCTCCAACAAGCCCCAGACGACCAGGAACCGCATCCAGGCCGTATATACTTCTGACGAAGGCCAGATCGTATTTCTGGATACCCCCGGAATCAACCGCGCCAAGAACAAGCTGGGCGACTATATGCTCAAGGCCGCCGAAGGCACGCTGGGCGATGTGGACGTCATTCTCTGGCTGGTGGAGCCCACCACCTACATCGGGGCAGGGGAGCGCCACATCATAGAGCAGCTGAAGAAAACAAAGACACCCATCATCCTTGTCATCAACAAAACGGATACCGTAAAAAAAGAGGATGTGCTCCCTGCCATTGACACCTACCGCAAAGAACTGGATTTTGCGGAGGTTGTGCCTGTATCCGCCCGCTGCGGCACCAATACAGACACGCTGATTTCCTGTATTTTCAAATATCTGCCCTACGGCCAGCCCTTTTATGACGAGGATACGGTCACGGATCAGCCGGAACGCCAGATTGTGGCCGAGCTGATAAGGGAAAAGGCCCTCCGGTGCCTGAGCGAAGAAATTCCCCATGGCATTGCAGTGGCCATTGAGAGCATGAAATACCGGAAAAATATTGTGGATATCGACGCTACCATCATCTGCGAAAAGGATTCCCATAAGGGAATCATCATCGGTAAGGGAGGCCAGATGCTTAAGACAATCGGCTCCAAGGCCCGTCCGGAAATAGAGGATATGCTCCAGTGCAAGGTGAATCTCCAGCTCTGGGTCAAGGTGAAAAAGGACTGGCGCGACAGTGATTTCCTTTTGAAAAATTTTGGCTACAATCCGAAAGACGCCGAATAGAAAATCCAAAAAAGCGAACCCTAATAGAGTACTTATTGTAGTGCCTTTAGGGAGCCTGGTGCTCTCACAAAAAACAGAAGAGGACTGGGTGAAGGATGAGCGATTTAGACAACTGGAAAAGTTTTTGCGCAACAGGAAAAGTAGAGGATTATCTCAGGTACGCCGCGTCTACTGCGGAAAAAGACGAAAGGGAAGGGCGGGAAGCAGACAAGAATGCAGGAGTTGCTCACAGTGACAGGACTCATACTGAAAGCGGAACCTATCGGGGAATATGACAGAAGGGTAGTGATCCTGACGAAGGAGCGGGGCAAGATAGCCGCCTTTGCCAGAGGGGCCAGGAAACAGAACAACCGTTTTATGGCCTCCACCAATCCCTTCTCCTTCGGCGAATTCCGGCTGTATGCCGGCCGTTCCTCCTATACACTGGCGGAGACCTTCATCTCCAATTATTTTGAAGGCCTCCGCTCAGATTATGAAGGGGCCTATTACGGAATGTATTTTCTGGAAGTATGTGATTACTGTACCAGGGAAAACAACGACGAAAGGGAACTGCTGAAGCTGCTGTACCAGTCTCTGCGCGCCCTGTGTGCAAAGAGCCTGGCCCACGAGCTGGTCCGCTACATATTCGAAATCAAGACGGTTGCGATCAATGGAGAGTTTCCGGGAATCCCCAATGGGGACAAACTTTTGGAGTCCACTCTGTATGCCGTATCGTATATTGTAAATTCGCCGGTTGAAAAGCTCTACACATTTACGGTCACGCCCCCGGTCCTTCAGGAACTGAGCCGGCTGGCCGCTTATTATTGCAGACAATCGCTGGATGGAAACTTTAAAAGCCTGGAGATACTCAAAAGCCTTTGACAAGTTTGGGTTGAAAATCCGGGATAGGTCGGATATAATGTTTAGGATATGGCAGACATACGGCAAAAGGTTGGGAGCAAGTATGAAAAAAATGAATTTGTTCCTTCTTACCGTTCTGGGTGCGGCCCTGCTCCTTTCAGGCTGTGGTTCCAAAGCGGAGGAAGAGGAAACTACGACACTGGAATTAAAGAAAAACGGAGAAATCGTCCAATCCATCATAGAAGACTTCAGTGAAAGCTATTATGATCTGGATGAACTGAAATCCACTACAGAAAGCATGATTGCGGGATATAACGAAAGCGCCGGCAGCGATAATATCAAGCTGCAGTCCGCGGAAGTGACGGACGGCGTTGTCCATCTGGTAATGACCTTCAGGAAGTCGGAGGATTACACAGGCCTGTACCGTCAGGCGCTTTTCTCAGGTACGGTAAAGGATGCCTTCAATGCAGGATACGATCTTGACATTACGCTTAACAGCGTCAAAGAGGAAGGCGCGACAATAAACAAACAGGATATTCTGGACATGGGAGAGAAGCATATCGCAGTCGTAAGGGAAACCACCACGGTGAAAACCTATGGCGACATACTCTACATCAGCGATGATGTGACCATGGGACCGGATGACCGGACGGCAACGGTGACAAATGGGGAATCCCTTTCCTATATCATATTTAAATAGAAAGAAGCATAACGGATAAAGCAGGAGGAGAAAAAATGGAAAAGACAATGGAAAAAATTGTGGCTCTGGCCAAAGCGAGAGGCTTTGTATACCCCGGGTCCGAAATTTACGGAGGCCTTGCCAATACCTGGGATTACGGCAACCTGGGCGTGGAGCTGAAAAATAATGTGAAGAAGGCATGGTGGCAGAAATTTATCACCGGAAATCCTTATAATGTGGGTGTTGACTGCGCCATTCTCATGAACCCTCAGACATGGGTGGCCAGCGGCCATCTGGGCGGCTTTTCCGATCCGCTGATGGACTGTAAGGAATGCCACGAGCGTTTCCGTGCGGACAAAATCATTGAAGATTACGCTGCGGACAACGGCATAGAGCTGGACGGCTCCGTTGACGGCTGGGATCAGGAAAAAATGATGAATTTCATTAAAGAACATAACATTCCCTGCCCGAGCTGCGGCAAACATAATTTTACGGATATCCGTCAGTTTAACCTGATGTTCAAGACCTTCCAGGGCGTTACCGAGGATGCGAAGAATACGGTTTACCTTCGTCCTGAAACCGCACAGGGTATTTTTGTGAACTTTAAAAACGTACAGCGTACCTCCAGAAAGAAGATTCCCTTCGGCATCGGCCAGGTGGGCAAATCCTTCCGTAACGAAATCACTCCCGGAAACTTTACCTTCCGTACCCGTGAATTTGAGCAGATGGAGCTGGAATTCTTCTGTGAGCCCGACACTGATCTGGAATGGTTTGCTTACTGGAAGCAGTTCTGTATCGACTGGCTGCAGACCCTGGGAATCAAACCTGAAGAAATGCGTGTCCGTGACCATGATAAGGAAGAGCTTTCCTTCTATTCCAAAGCGACTACGGATATTGAGTTCCTGTTCCCCTTCGGCTGGGGCGAGCTGTGGGGCATTGCCGACAGAACGGACTACGACCTTACCCAGCATGCCAATGTTTCCGGACAGGATCTGTCTTACTTTGACGATCAGAAGAATATCAAATATATTCCTTACGTTATCGAACCTTCCCTGGGAGCGGACCGTGTTGTGCTGGCTTTCCTTTGCGCAGCTTACGATGAAGAAGAGATCGGTGAGGGGGATGTGCGTACCGTGCTCCATTTCCATCCCGCGCTTGCTCCTGTGAAAATCGGTATTCTGCCCCTTTCCAAAAAGCTGAACGAGGGCGCTGAGAAAATTTATGAGCAGCTTTCCAAAAAGTACAACTGTGAATTCGATGACAGAGGAAACATCGGAAAGCGCTACCGCCGTCAGGATGAAATCGGTACTCCTTTCTGCGTAACCTACGATTTTGATTCCGAGGAAGATCACTGTGTAACCGTGCGTTTCCGTGATTCCATGGAACAGGAGAGGGTGGCCATCGATCAGCTGGACGCTTATTTTGCAGATAAATTCGACTTCTGATATAGAAAGACAACTGTTTTACCATTGGATAAAAGCATCCTGCAGCAGGCAGGGTGCTTTTTTTGATGGATCCGACCCATAGTACAACTTTTCTGTGTACAACGGACACTGTCAGCCTTTTTCAAAGAAACCGGTTACATAATAAAAACAGAAAAATCCACATAAAGCATCGCGTAAAACAACAAAATAATTTAAAAAACAGCACCACAAATGAATGTTTTATTGGGAGTTTGAATATATTATTTATAATTTATTAAAAAAACAACAAAAATTAACGTGCGTTCCAGGAAGAACTGTGATATAATGGAAATACGAGAGCGGAACGCGTAAAAACGTTCCGCAAACCTATACCAAATATTTCGTTCAAAGGGGGAACTGATTAGATGGCAAAATGGGTTTATTCATTCAAAGAAGGTAATGCGGACATGCGCGATCTTCTTGGCGGAAAAGGAGCCAATCTGGCAGAAATGACCAATCTGGGACTTCCAATTCCGCAGGGCTTTACGGTAACAACCGAAGCCTGTACGGATTACTACAACAACGGAAAGCAGATTTCTGATGAAGTTAAGGATCAGATTTTTGCCGCGCTCGCCGAACTGGAGAAGCTCCAGAATAAGAAATTCGGCGATACCGAGAACCCGCTGCTTGTATCTGTACGTTCAGGTGCCAGGGCATCTATGCCGGGCATGATGGACACCATTCTTAACCTGGGGCTGACGGATATTTCCGTGGAAGGCTTCGCAAAGAAGACCGGTAATCCCAGATTCGCGTATGATTCTTACCGGAGATTCATCCAGATGTTTTCAGATGTGGTCATGGAAGTGCCCAAATCATTGTTTGAGAGGGTTCTTGACGAGATTAAAGAAGCCAAGAGCGCTCATTATGATACGGATTTGACCGCTGATGATCTGAAGGAAGTCATCACTCGCTTCAAAGCGATCTACAAGGACAAGATGGGCGAGGATTTCCCTCAGGATCCCAAGATCCAGCTGATGGAGGCCGTAAAGGCTGTGTTCCGCTCCTGGGACAACGAACGTGCCATCGTATACCGCCGAATGAACGATATCCCCGGCGACTGGGGAACAGCAGTTAACGTACAGTCCATGGTATTCGGAAATATGGGCGATACTTCCGGTACCGGTGTTGCATTTACCAGGAATCCTTCCACAGGGGCCAGGGGAATTTACGGAGAATACCTCATCAACGCACAGGGCGAAGATGTTGTGGCCGGAATCAGGACTCCCCAGCCCATTACCCGTCTGGAACAGGATTTGCCCGAATGCTATAAAGAATTTATTGAAATAGCCAATAAGCTGGAAAACCACTACAGGGATATGCAGGACATGGAGTTTACCATTGAAGAAGGAAAGCTTTACTTCCTGCAGACCAGAAACGGAAAGAGAACGGCACCCGCCGCTCTGCAGATTGCCTGCGATCTGGTGGACGAAGGCATGATTACCCCTGAAGAAGCTGTTCTCCGTATTGAAGCCAAGTCTCTGGACCAGCTTTTGCATCCAACCTTTGATCCGGATGCCCTGAAGGCCGGAACCGTTATCGGACAGGCTCTTCCCGCATCTCCCGGCGCCGCTGCAGGCAAGGTTTATTTTACCGCGGAAGAAGCGAAGGAAGCCCATGAAAGGGGAGAGAGGGTCATTCTTGTACGGCTTGAGACATCACCGGAGGATATTGAAGGAATGCATGCTGCCGAAGGTATCCTTACCGTACGCGGAGGAATGACTTCCCATGCGGCTGTTGTGGCAAGAGGCATGGGCACCGCATGTATATCCGGCTGCGGTGATATTACAGTGGATGAAGAAGCTAAAGTATTCAGCCTTGGCGGCAAGACTTATCATGAAGGAGATTATATTTCTCTTGACGGTTCTACCGGTAAGATTTACGACGGCGATATCGCAACGGAAGATGCTACCATCAGCGGCAACTTCGGACGTATTATGAACTGGGCGGATTCTTTCCGTGTGCTGAAGGTAAGAACCAATGCCGATACCCCTGAGGATGCTGCCAATGCATTGAAGCTGGGCGCGGAAGGCATCGGCCTGTGCCGTACGGAGCATATGTTCTTTGATCCTGAACGTATTCCGAAGATCCGTAAGATGATCCTTTCCACCACCTGTGAAGCCAGGGAAGAAGCCCTGAATGAGCTGATTCCTTTCCAGAAGGGTGATTTCAGAGGGATTTATGAGGTAATGCAGGACAACCCTGTTACCATCCGTTTTCTGGATCCCCCGCTTCATGAGTTCGTTCCCACGGAGGAAAAGGATTTTGAGGATCTTGCAAGAGATATGAACCTGACTGTAGCGGAAGTAAAGGCTACCTGTGACAGCCTGCATGAGTTCAATCCCATGATGGGGCACAGAGGCTGCCGTCTTTCCGTAACCTATCCTGAAATTGCAAGGATGCAGACCAGGGCTGTTATGGAAGCGGCAATAGAAGTAAACGAAGAAAACGGCTACCATATTGTTCCAGAAATTATGATTCCTCTTGTAGGCGATAAGAAGGAACTGAAATTCGTCAAGGATGTGGTTGTGGAAACCGCAGAGAAAGTAAAGGCGGAGAAAAATTCCGACATTAACTATCATATCGGAACTATGATTGAAATTCCCCGTGCGGCGCTTCTTGCCAACGAAATCGCAGAAGAAGCGGAGTTCTTCTCCTTCGGAACCAATGACCTGACCCAGATGACCTACGGCTTCTCCCGGGACGATGCCGGAAAGTTCCTGGTCGATTACTATAAGAGCAAAATTTACGAAGCCGATCCTTTTGCAAAGCTGGATCAGAACGGCGTAGGCCAGCTGATTAAGATGGCCGCTGATAAGGGACGCAAGGTACGTCCGGATATCAAGCTGGGCATCTGCGGTGAGCATGGCGGAGATCCTTCCTCAATTGAATTCTGCCATAATATCGGACTGAATTATGTATCCTGTTCACCGTTCCGTGTCCCGATTGCCAGACTGGCAGCTGCACAGGCGGCAATTAAAGAAAACCGCAGGAATGCTTAAGGCTCTTAAACTTTATATTAACAGATGATTCTCAGGGAAACCGCAGGCAGTCCGGCCGGCGGTTTCCTTTTTGAATTTTCATAAGCTGTACAAAAATGATCGGTTAGGTTATAATAAGCATATTGTCTGACATTTATGCACAACAAATACATACATGGAAAGGCGAAATACCATTCGCTTTTGGAGAAGACCATGAAAGAGGACAGGAACCTGAAAAAACAGATTATCGTGGCGGTAAGCGTAGCGGCAGGAATCCTTACAGCACTTGTTTTAACCGCAGTTCTGGCTTTTGAAACCTTAAGCAGGGCACAGAAAAATGAAGCGGAACGTTATCTGGATGAAGTGACGGAGCAGTACAGGAATACCATGATAAAGCAGATAGAAGGAAATCTGCAGACGCTGGAGGCCCTGGCAACCATAATCGGAAACAATATCATGGATATGGACAAGGTTATGGACATTCTGGAGACAGAAAATTATCAGAATGATTTCATCCGTATGGGATTTGTCAAACCCGACGGAAGAGGAGATCTTGTTGATATGCAGGGGGTCCGGGTGGAAAATGTCTATCTTGGAGAAGAAGCCTTTATCCGGGAGGCCCTGGCAGGTAGCAGCTCTGTATCTGATACCCTTCCGGATAATTTCGGAGAGGGTTATGTTAACTGCTATGCGGTCCCTGTCTATAAAAATGGGGAGCTGATCGGCGCTCTTACCGCAGCGAATTCCTCAGAAACCTTTGCAGAAATCATCAATCAGCCCATATTCAGCGGGAATGCATATCTCCATATAATCAATGAGCAGGGGGATTTTATTATCCGATCCGCTCATCAGATATTGGAAGAGGGGGATATCCGGAGCATTTTTGAATCCGCTATCCTGGGAATCAGTGATAAAGAGGAGATACTGCCGAAGCTGCAGGAGGGTGCCAAATTTTTTTCCCAGTTTACCTATAATAAGATAAAATACTGGATGTTTTTTACCCCGATAGGCAAGAATGGCTGGTACATTTTATGTATGGTTCCCCGCAGCGCGCTGAATGCGAATTTTGTTAAGATGACGAGAATGATTATCTGTATTTTTGCCGTTATTATCCTGCTTCTCGTTCTATTGTTCAGTTATATTTATATCATCATCCGCGGAAGCCGCAACGCCATGCAGCGGATGGCCTATTATGATCAGCTGACGGGGCTTTATAATAAGGCGCGATTTATGGAGCTGGCCTCTGCAAAATTGGAGAAGGACAGCAATTATGCGCTGGTTCTTCTGGATATTGCCAATTTTAAGTTTGTAAACGAGCTGTTTGGATACCAGAAGGGGGATTATCTTCTGCAGCATGTTGCAAATACCTGCAACCAAATGCTTCAGGAGGAAGAATTCTGCTGCCGTGACAACTCTGACCGTTTCGCCCTGCTCCTGCACTATAGCGGCAAAGAGGCCCTGACGGACCGTCTGAAGCAGCTTGTGGATACCATTGCCTCCTGCCAGCTTGACGATGTGCAGGAGTATCATATTCTCTGCAACTGCGGCGTAAAGATAATTGAGTCCTTCAGCAATAAAATCAACGTTGACGTTTTCTGGGATCGGGCGAATCTGGCTCTGAAAAATGCAAAAGGCTACCATGACAGCACCACTGTATTTTATGGCGACGGCCTCCATGATAAAGAAGTGAAGCGCAATGAAATCGAGCAGTGCATGCACGCTGCCCTGGATAACAGGGAATTCAAAATGTACCTGCAGCCCAAGGTCCTTCTGAATACTTCGGCGGTTTGCGGCGCAGAGGCTCTTGTGCGCTGGATACGTCCTGACGGCAGCCTGATATATCCTGACGAATTTATACCTGTATTTGAACAAAACGGTTTTATTACTGATTTGGATATGTATATGCTGGAGGAAGCCTGCGCCTTTTTGAACCGGCTTGAGAAAAACGGGTATGCCGATATCTGTATTTCGGTCAATCAGTCAAGAATCCTGTTCTATAAAGCGGATTACCTGAATGAGATTCAGCGGATTATCCATAAATACCATTGTGATCCTTCCCGTATCATTCTTGAAGTAACGGAAGGCATCACCATGGATAATCTGGATGAAATGAAGGTTCTTGTCCGGGAACTGCACAAGATGGGCTTTGCCGTTTCCATGGATGATTTCGGAAGCGGATATTCTTCTTTGAATATTTTAAAGGAGCTGGATATTGACGAACTGAAGCTGGACAGAGTTTTCCTTTCCGACACGGCTGAGAAGGAAAAGCGGGATATCATTATGAAAAATATCATCACTTTGGCACGGGAGCTTCAGATTACTACGGTAACGGAAGGGGTGGAGGATGCGGCCCAGGCGGAATTCATACATTCCATACACTGTGATATCGGTCAGGGCTATTATTTTGCAAAGCCCATGCCGGAAGATGCTTTTGAACTGTTTATAGCGGGAAAAACGGAAGAATAGAGGAGAAACGCAATGTCCAGATATGCGAAAATGAGAAAGAGCAATGCACAGGATATTTTATATCTGAAGCCTGAATATGGAGATATCATCACAGAAATCAGCGAGTATCTCCAGGAAGAAGGCATGTGTGCATATGAACTGGAAAAAAACAGGGAGGAACTGGTAAAAACTGCAAAGGCCGCCATCAAAAAGGAACAGTCCATGGAGGAGGCGCTGGGCTGTCCGCCGGAGGAATATGCCCGGAAAAAAGCCGGTAATATGCAAGAGCATCAGACCGCCTATGAAAGGTATATTTTTACATTAGAGCGTTCCGTGCAGGTATTTTGCTGTTATCATCTGCTTCTTGTTGCAGTGGTGGCAGCTTCGGCGTTGTCAGGCGGGAAGGATGCGGTGCTGCTTATCCCCATGTCCCTGACCTATGTGCTTGAACTGGCTGTCATTCCCCTGGTTGCATGGTTTTTATCCAAATATTTCTACCAAAGGCTGTTCCATATGAGGCAGAAGCTTTTCCAGATATTGGTATACGGAGGCTGGCTTCTTCTGACACTCCTAATCAATGCGCTGATCCCCGGCAGCCATGGATTCAGGGTAAACCTGCTGGTGTTTCTCTTTGTGAATGCCGCTGCTTATCTGATAGCGCGCGACCTGAGAGAACTGCATTTTAAGAAATATACCTGGTAAATAAATATGAAAATATTATTAGTTATCGATCAATATGACAGAGGAAATAACGGAACCACAATGACTGCCCAGCGCCTGGCGCACACGCTGAATGCACACGGACATGAGGTCAGAGTGGTCAGTACAGGAAATTCCGGCAATGGTAAGTACCTGGTGAAGGAATATTTCCTGCCGCCTATCGTACACCATATCGTAACAAAGCAGGGAATGGTTTTTGCCAAGCCGGATGAAGAGGTGCTTAAGGAAGCCATTGGCTGGGCGGATCTGGTGCATTTCCTGCTTCCCTTCTGGCTCGGCATAAGAGGGCTGCATATCGCTCAGGAAATGGGCGTGCCCCATACCGCCGCATTCCATGTGCAGCCGGAGAACATTACCTATACGCTGCATCTGGGCCGCCAGAAGAATGTGAATGCCTGGCTGTACCGTTTTTTCTGGGATAATTTTTATAAAAATTTCCGCCATATCCATTGCCCCAGCACGTTTATAGCGGAGGAATTGAAGGCGAATCACTACACTGCAAAGCTGCATGTGATTTCCAATGGTGTGGATCCGGACTTTGTTTACCGGAAAAAGAAGAAATCAGATAAGCTTAAGGATAAATTCATTGTGCTCATGATCGGCAGGCTTTCCAATGAAAAACGGCAGGATGTGCTGATTGACGCCATCGCCAAATCCCGATATGAATCACGTATTCAGCTGGTGCTTGCAGGACAGGGGCTGAAATACGGAAGCTACCGCCTGCGTTCCCGGAAGCTGACCAATAAACCAATCATGCGGTTCTTCTCCCATGAACAGCTGGTGAACCTGCTTTCCGAAACGGATTTGTATGTCCATGCGGCAGATGCGGAAATAGAGGCTATCTCCTGTATTGAGGCATTTTCCAGCGGTATCGTCCCGGTAATCGCCAACAGTCCCAAATCGGCTACTCCGCAGTTTGCCCTGGATGAAAGAAGCCTGTTCCAGGCCGGCAGCAGCGACGATCTTGCCGCAAAGATCGATTACTGGCTGAGTGAACCTGCAGAGCGCGCGCGTATGGAAGCAGCATACAGCGAACATGGAAAGAATTTCGCTCTGGACGGCTGTGTCCGGCAAATGGAGCAGATGTTTGAAGAGGAACTGAGAGATTTTCACAGGGAAAACCGGCGGATTGAAAACTGCAGGAAATTCACGGAGGAAGGCAAGAGCAGGGACGGTGTCGTATATGAAGAAAAGCATCTGATTAAGATGTGGACGCCCTTTCGTTTCAAGGTGCGGGAAAATTATAACTTTTTTCCTGCAAATCCTCTGTTTATCCTGGGCGGAGGGCTGATACGCCTTATCATTTACCTGCTGGTAGCGCTGATAATCAAACCTATCTGGGGGCTGAAAATAGAAGGAAAGGAAAATCTGAAGGCTATAAAGGGCGGGGCAGTCACCGTATGCAATCATGTGCATCTGCTGGATTGCATCATGGTTTCCTATGTGCTGCGCAGCCGTAATGTATGTTTCCCCACGCTGGAATCCAACTTCAGGATACCGCTGATACGCCATATTATACGTCTGCTGGGAGCTATTCCAATTCCGGAGAGCAAGCAGGGTTTCAAACGTTTTATGGAGGCAACGGGGAAATGGGTGCAGAACGGGAACCTGCTCCATTATTATCCGGAGGTGGTGCTGCATCCTTATTATCAGGGAATCCGCGGATTCAAACGGGGAGCCTTCCTTACCGCCTGTGAAACCGGCGTGCCAGTACTTCCCATGGTGATTTCCTACAGACAGCCCAGCGGCCTGATTGGTATCCTGAAGCGCAGGCCCTGCCTTACCCTGAAAATACTCCCTCCGGTGTATCCTGCCGAAAGTGCCAACAAACGGCAGCAGACCGTGGAGCTGATGGATACCGTATATGACAGAATGAACACTGCCTATTGGAATTAGAGGAGAAAATTGAAAATGATACAAAAAGAAAAAGAAGTCCGGGAGCTTGCTGGTATTTTAAAGACCGTGGACAGCTGCGACACCTGCCGTCTGGGGCTTGTTGACGGAAACAGGGCGTATATTGTGCCTCTCTGCTTTGGTTATACTTTCCTTAACGGTAAGTTCACTTTTTATTTCCAGAGCAGGCTGGATGAAAAGAAGACGGCCCTGATAAAGGCAGCAGAGGAAGCAGCGGAGGAAATAACCTTTCAGATGGATGCCAACCACTGCATGCTTCCGGTGGGAGGAAGTGAATATACCATGCTTTACAGCTCCGCCTTCGGCTGCGGAAGGCCTGTCTTTTTAAATGGGGAGGAAGAGAAGAGGACTGCGCTGAAGCATATCCTGGCCCATTACATTCCCGGAAAATTCGCGGAAGACCAAAGCTCTCTGCCGGAGAATGCCTGTATATTCAAGCTGGAGGTAACAGAGCTGACCTGCAGGGAAAACAGATAAAATGACCGTTAAAAAAAGTCCTTCAATGCGAAAGCACTGAAAGACTTTTTGTTTTTTCTGTTTCCATACTCCATGGAGCCTTCAGAAGGTTATTCCGCAGCCGGGGTTCCGTCCTCACCGCCTTCGGCGCCGGTATCACCCGTTTGCGTTCCCCCTTCTCCGGTATCCTCTTTAAAGCCAGGCGCATCGTTTTCCGTAGTAATAACTATGGAATCATCCGTAGGCATCTCGCCCTGCAGAATTTCTGAGATATAATTGATCCGCTTTATTGCCCTGTTATAATATTCAGCGGCGGCAGCGGCCACATTTTCGTTATATTCTTCTCCGCCATAGGCTTCCCGGTACAGGCTTGCCGCCTGGGACATATTGTCC
>NZ_KE992726.1:9663-11115 GCF_000466465.2 Clostridium sp. KLE 1755 | reverse complement strand
CCGCCTGGGACATATTGTCCCCCGCCTCGTCAGCGAGGTTCTCTATTGCGGAAAACTGCCTGGGCACCTCAATCTCCGCCAGCGTATTGAATTCCGCCGCCAGATCGTCAAGCGCGGTTAGCATATCCTCCATCGCGGTATCAGATTCCGGATCAATATTATTAAGCACATCAAAGGTTTCGTTCGCCTGTTGGGTAAAATTTTCCATTTCCGTATGAAATTTATCCAGCTCCGCATTCTTTCCGCAGCCCGCAAGCAGTGCGGCAGCCAGAAGCGCGGCGGCCAGGAGGCCTGTCTTTCCTGTTTTTATCATCACTATCGTACCTTTCCGGTTATGTTCCTATTCAACTTACCATATTCCGAGCCTGAAATCAAGGGTATGATAAAGGCGGAGAAGGTGAGTTACTGTTCACTCAGTACTGTGCATTTACTGCACAGTACGTAAGAAAGTGATTCAAGAGTGTATAAATCCCATCGCCGCAGGCGATTTTTAATGGATTTATGCAGTTACTGTTCACTCCGTGACCAGTAACGAAGGTGACGCTTTTCTTTTGTTTATTTTCATGTTAGAATGTTACATATTTGTAAATGGAGAAAAAAGGATGACAAAACAGGAATTCAGAGATTTTGTAAAGGAAAAAATGGTTTTTCTGGACGGTGCCACAGGCTCCAACCTTATCACGAGAGGCATGCCCGCCGGGGTCTGTCCGGAAAAATGGATAATGGAAAATGAAGATGTCCTCATTGGCCTGCAGAAGGAATATGTGGAAGCGGGGACTGATATTTTATATGCGCCGACATTTACGGCCAACCGGTGCAAGCTCAGGGAATACGGCATGGAGGAGCAGATACGGCAGGTGAACCATAAACTGGTAGCTGTTTCCAGAAAAGCTGCGTCCGGCAGGGCGCTGGTTGCCGGAGATCTGACCATGACCGGCGAACAGCTGGCCCCCATAGGAAGCATGGAGCTGGAAGAGCTGATTGCAGTTTACAAAGAACAGATAATCCTTCTGGAAGAGGCCGGCGTGGATCTGCTTGTTGTGGAAACTATGATGAGCCTGCAGGAATCCAGAGCCGCCCTTATCGCCGCCAAAGAGACCTGCCCGGATCTTCCGGTCATGGTCACCATGACCTTTGAAGGCGACGGAAGGAGCCTGTACGGTACGGACGCGGCAACCGCCGCTGTGGTGCTGGAAAGCCTGGGAGCCGATGCGATAGGCGCGAACTGTTCTACAGGCCCCGGCCAGATGGCCCGGCTCATACGCAGTATGGCTTCCGTGACCAGGGTTCCCGTGATTGCCAAGCCCAATGCAGGACTCCCTTCCCTGGATGCGGAGGGAAAGACGGTCTACAGTATGCAGGCGGAGGAATTTGCAGGGGAAATGCGGGAGGTATGTGAAGTCGGCGCTTCCATTATCGGCGGCTGTTGCGGAACGACACCCGCGCATATCG
>NZ_KE992726.1:0-9563 GCF_000466465.2 Clostridium sp. KLE 1755 | reverse complement strand
TCGCCGCCCTGCATAAAGCTTTCCATGCCGTAAAGCCGGCCGGGACCGGCCGCCGGCCGGAAGGAACCCGCTTCCTGGCCTCCGAACGCAGGACGGTTGCCTTCGGGCTGGAGGATCCCTTTCTTATCATAGGAGAACGAATTAATCCCACCGGCAAAAAAATGCTTCAGGCCGAGCTCCGTGAGGGCAGCTTTGAAATGGTAACCAGGTTTGCCCAGGAACAGGAGGAGGGCGGTGCTTCCATTCTCGATGTCAACATGGGCATGAGCGGTATTGACGAAAAGGAAATGATGCTGAAAGCCATGGAGGAGGTGGCGGGAGTCAGCCAGCTGCCTCTTTCCATCGATTCCAGCCATATTGTCGTAATAGAAGCTGCGCTGCGCCGTTATCCCGGAAGGGCGCTTATCAATTCCATTTCCCTGGAAACGGAAAAGTTCGAAAAGCTGATTCCCATGGCAAAAAAATACGGCGCCATGTTTATCCTTCTTCCTTTATCCGACGCGGGACTCCCCGAAAGCCTGCAGGAAAAGAAGGACATTATCGGTAAAATTCTGGAGCGGGCCATTGACTGCGGACTTACGAAGGAAGATATCATTGTGGATGGCCTGGTCACAACAGTAGGAGCCAATCCCAATGCGGCGCTGGAAACCCTGGAAACCATCCGTTACTGCAGGGAAAAACAGCTGGCGACCGTATGCGGGCTTTCCAATATATCCTTCGGCCTGCCTCAGAGAGCCTATGTAAACAGCGTCTTTCTGACGATGGCAATCCAGGCAGGGCTTACCATGGCGATTGCCAATCCTTCTTCGGAGCTGCTTGTTGCCAGCGCTTTTGCATCGGATATGCTTCTTCACAAGGAAGGCAGCGATCTGCGTTATATCGAGTACGCGGCCTCCTGCACAGGCGTCAGCGCCCAGGCAGCGCCCGCAAAGGCCGTCTCAAAGGAAACAAAAGCGGCGCAGCCCGCAGAAGCTTCCCCCTCCTCCGATGTCTATAACGCAGTTCTTAAAGGAAACCGGAGCGGCATTGGGCAGATTACCCGCCGGGCGCTGGATGCAGGGCTTCCGGCTAAGGAACTGCTGGATAGCTGCCTGATCCCTGCCATCAATCAGGTAGGAGAGCTTTTCGATAAGGGAAAATATTTCCTGCCGCAGCTGATTTCCAGCGCGGAAGCCATGAAGCTGTCAATCGGCATTCTCGAGCCCCTGCTTTCGGCAGGAGGCGCGCGGGAGCAGATGCCTGTTGTGGTCATAGCCACGGTGGAAGGCGATATCCATGACATCGGCAAGAATCTGGTGGCTCTCATGCTTAAAAATTACGGCTTTCAGGTCATTGACCTGGGCAAGGATGTTCCCAAGGAAACCATCGTCCGCGCCGCCATGGAAAATCACGCCTCCATTATCGGCCTGTCAGCGCTGATGACCACCACGATGCAGGAAATGAGACACGTGATAGAGCTGGCCCGTGCAGAAGGCCTGGATGCCAAGATCATTATCGGCGGCGCGGTCATTACGCAGGAATATGCGGACGAAATCCATGCGGACGGTTATGCCCGGGACGCCGCGGATGCGGTGAGACTGGCCAGACGCCTTCTGGGTATCCGGGAGGGAATGGGAGGCACCTATGGAAATGAATGAAAAAGAGGCAGTAAGGGAGCCGGAAGGACCAAAGGAAGAGCTGTGGGATGATCTTCCCCATGACAGCCAGCATGACGAGCTCTGGGAGGCTGACGGAACTGAGCTGGCCGTGAGGCAGCTGATGGAGCAGCTGAAGGAATCCGATGAAAAACGGACGGCCTTACAAAAAAAGCAGCTGTTTTTCACCCGCATATTTGCGGTTTCCAATCTGGTTCTGGCAGCGCTTGTCCTCCTATTTGTGGCCTGTGTGCTTCCCGGGCTGACCAGGGCGCTGGATCAGGCCTCAGGAACTCTGGAGCAGGCCTCGACGGCGCTGACCATGGCGGAGGATGCGCTGGATGAACTGGGGGATGTGGCCGACAATGTCAATTCCCTGGTGGATTCCAGTAGCCTGGCAGTGGAGCAGACCATGAAGAAGGTGGACCAGATGGACATTGAAAGCCTGAATGAGGCAATTTCCGATTTGAATGATGTCATAGCTCCGCTGGCGGAGTTTTTCGGCAAATTTAGAAAATAATGGAGGGATAGAAGATGAATGGTGCGGATGCGATAGTAAAGTGTCTGGAGTTGGAAGGGATAAAGGAAGTATTTGGTTATCCCGGTGTGGCAATCTGCCCTTTTTATAACAGCATTCTGGATTCTGAAATCAGTACTGTTTTAATCAGGACGGAACAGAATGCGGCCCATGCGGCCAGCGGCCTGGCGCGAGTGACCGGCCAGGTGGGCGTATGCGCCGTGACCTCAGGTCCCGGGGCGACCAATCTGATCACCGGCATTGCAACAGCCTTTGCAGACAGCATACCCCTAGTCTGCATTACCGGACAGGTGAACAGCGAGCTGCTTGGCAGCGATGTGTTCCAGGAGGCCGATATTACGGGCGCGGCGGAATCCTTTGTAAAATACAGCTACCTTGTCCGGGATGTGAATGATATTCCCAGAATTTTCAAGGAAGCCTTTTATGTGGCAAATACCGGAAGAAAGGGGCCTGTCCTCATCGACGTCCCCATTGATATCCAGAATGCCCAAATCTCCAAATTCCGTTATCCGGATGAAGTGAATATGAGAACCTACAAGCCTACGGTCAAGGGCCATGCGGTGCAGATCAAGAAGGTTATCCGTGAGCTGGAAAAGGCAAAACGCCCTCTGATCTATGCCGGCGGCGGTGTTACCCTCAGCGGCGCCTGCGAAGAGCTTCGCAGATTCTCCGAAAAGTTCCGGATCCCCGTGGTTTCCACCATGATGGGCATCGGCGTTATGCCCACGGAGCATCCCATGTATTTCGGCATGGTGGGAAATAACGGAAAATCCTATGCCAACCGCGCCATGAATGAATCGGACCTGCTCATTATGGTAGGTGCCCGTGTGGCGGACCGTTCCGTGAACCAGCCCGACCTGATCACCCATGACAAGGTTCTGGTACATATTGATGTTGATCCGGCTGAAATCGGCAAAAATGCCGGTCCCACCATTCCATTAGTAGGAGATGCCAGATACATTTTTGAAGATTTTGAAAAACAGGAAATTGACTGCGAGCATGAAGAATGGCTCCATACCCTGGAGGGCTACAAAAGCAGCATGAAGCAGTTTCGGAAGCCCAATCCGGACTATGTGGATCCGGAAGTGCTGATTCACCGCATTTCAGAAAAAATGAAGCCTGACGGCGTCTATGTGGCTGATGTGGGCCAGAACCAGATCTGGTCCTGCGCTTTCCATGTGGTCAGGGAAGGGCGTTTCCTCACCTCCGGCGGTATGGGCACCATGGGGTATTCCATTCCGGCCGCCATGGGCGCAAAGCTGGGCGACATGAGCAAGCAGGTAATCGCCGTATGCGGCGACGGCTCCTTCCAGATGTCCATGATGGAGCTGGCAACCATCCAGCAGTACCATATCCCGGTGAAAATAGTGGTCCTTCGCAACAACTATCTGGGCATGGTAAGGGAATATCAGCATTACTCCTATAAAGACAGGTACTCGGTGGTTGACATTGCGGGAACACCCCATCTGGATAAGCTGGCGGAGGCCTATGATATTCCTTTTATCAGGGTCAGCCGCAATGAAGAAATTGACGGGGCGCTGGACGCCTTCCTGAAGGATGACTGCTCTTATCTTATGGAATGCATGATAGACCCGATGGATCTGGTAAAATAATCATGGAGGTGGCGGAATGAAAAAAATATACTCTGTTCTTGTTGAAAACAGATCCGGTGTCCTGTGCAAGGTAGCGGGCCTGTTTTCCAGAAGATGCTTTAATATCAATTCCCTTGCGGTAGGAGAGACGGATGACCCGGCTGTATCCTGCATGACAATTGTCAGCAGCGGCGACCAGCGGACCATTGAACAGATCGAGAAGCAGCTGAATAAAAAGCTGGATGTCATCAAGGTAAAGACCTTTGATGAAACGTCCAGCATCAGCCGCGAACTGATGCTTGTCAAGGTAAAGTACAACCGCAACAACCGTAAGGATATTATGGAAAACTGCGCTATCATGCATGCGTCCATCGTGGACATGTCCAAGCACATGATGCTTATCCAGATATGCGACACCCCGGAAAGAGTGCAGCTCTTCCTCACAATGCTCCAGTCCATTAGCATCGTGGAGGTAGCCCGCACCGGAACCCTGGCACTTCCCAAATGCCTGGAAAATGACATTTAAAACGGCGTTCCGTACACATGGGATACCGTTGCTTGTATAACGTATTTTTCAGTATTTTAATATAACCATAACCAGAGGTTATAAAAAGTATGACTGACTATCATACGTTGACAAGGGTTGGAAATGTTGCTAGAATAGTTTGAAAAGACAGCACCGGACGGGCCTTCGGGCCTTCGGACAAAGAGGGGCGTGGTACATAAAATGCGTAAAAAAGTGTTTCAGCTGCTTGTAGATAATACATCGGGTGTTCTGAGCCGGATATCCGGCCTGTTCTCCAGACGCGGCTACAATATTGAAAGCATAACGGCAGGTGAAACTGCCGATCCCAGAATTACCAGAATCACCATTGTCGCCAAAGGCGATGATGAGATCCTGGAACAGATCGAGAAGCAGGTTTCCAAGCTGGTGGATGTACGGGACATCAGGGAACTGAAGCCCGAAGAAAGCGTTTACCGCGAGCTTGCGCTGATAAAGGTCAAGGTCAGCGCCGAAAAGCGGCAGGACGTCATAGCCATCACCAACATATTCCGCGCCAACATTATTGACGTGGGCCAGGAAAGCCTGATTGTGGAGATCACAGGCAACCAGAGCAAGGTGGACGCCTGCATCAATCTTCTGAGCAATTACGAAATCCTGGAGCTGGCAAGAACAGGCATCGCAGGCCTGGGACGTGGAACCGGGAATGTGGTTTACCTGGAAGATTACTGCTCCATCGTCTGATTTTCATGTTTTAACAGTCCCTTCCGCCGGACGGCGGAGGAATTACCGGACAGCAACACACAATACCGGACGCGCTGCGCCCGAAGCATAACAGGACTCTGAGGTACAGCCATCGCTGCGGCCTTTCAGTTATATAGTCATTCAAACAAAATGGAGGAAAGAAAAATGGCAAAGATTTATTATCAGGAAGATTGTGACCTGTCTTTATTACAGGATAAAACAATCGCAGTAATCGGTTACGGCAGCCAGGGCCATGCACATGCCCTGAATCTGAAGGAGTCTGGCTGTAACGTCATTGTAGGACTTTATGAAGGTTCCAGATCCTGGGCGAAAGCAGAGGCACAGGGACTTACCGTATATACAGCTGCAGAAGCTGCAAAGAAAGCCGACATCATCATGATTCTGATCAACGATGAGAAGCAGGGCGCACTTTACAAAGAATCCATCGAACCCAACTTAAGACCCGGCATGATGCTTATGTTCGCACATGGTTTTGCCATCCACTTCGGACAGATTAAGCCTCCGGCTGATATTGACGTTGCCATGATCGCACCCAAGGGACCCGGACATACCGTAAGAAGCGAATACCAGGCCGGAAAAGGCGTTCCCTGCCTGATCGCAGTACAGCAGGATGCCACAGGAAAGGCACATGACCTGGCACTGGCATACGCACTGGGAATTGGCGGAGCAAGAGCCGGCGTTCTCCAGACCACCTTCCGTGAAGAGACCGAAACCGACCTGTTCGGCGAGCAGGCAGTGCTGTGCGGCGGCGTATGCGCGCTGATGAAAGCAGGCTTCGAAACACTGGTGGAAGCAGGCTACGAACCCGAAAGCGCATACTTCGAATGCATCCATGAAATGAAGCTGATCGTTGACCTGATCTACGAAAGCGGCTTTGCCGGAATGAGATATTCCATCTCCAACACCGCAGAATACGGCGATTACATCACCGGCCCCAAGATCGTAACAGAAGACACCAAGAAAGCCATGAAGAAAGTCCTTTCCGACATCCAGGACGGCTCCTTTGCAAAAGAATGGCTCCTTGAGAACCAGGTAGGCTGCCCTCACTTCAACGCCATGAAGAAAAAAGAAGCCTCCCACCAGCTCGAAAAAACCGGTGCAGAACTCCGCAAACTCTACAGCTGGAACGACACCAACAAACTGATCGAAAACTAAAACCCCGTAAACAATCCCCCCTCTTTCGGGTTGGATTTGCTTACATAATAACATTTACACACAAAAAGAGACTGCGGTTAGATACATTCCCCAGTCTCTTTTTTAATCTAATCATAACTTCCCATTTCCTTCACAGCATTCCATGTAGAAATCCATGAACTTCCCGGCAGTAGATGAAAAGGCCGCATTTTTTATGTAGGCAAACCCCACCTTCCTGACAGGCACGGATACCGGCATCGCCAACCGTATCAGCCTTCCGCTTTCCAGCTCCTCCCGCACAAAGCTTTCAATGACACAGGCGATTCCCAAATCGATTTTTGCAAAATCAATCAGAAGATCCATGGAGGTCACTTCCAGTATCTGTGCGGCGCTGATACCTTCACTGAACAGATACTTGTCCATATACTGTCGGGTAATATTTTTTTTGTCAAGAAGCATCAGCGTCGCATGGGAAATCAAATCCCCTGCCGACGGCTTTCCGGGAAAAGATACCCTTTTACACAGGTTTTCCAGATAACGCCTTGTGCAGACAAAAATATCTTCAATTTCCTGCACCGGATAAAAAACAAGCTTTTCCATCCGCTCATTCTCCCCGATAAGCCCGATATCCACAGTCCCTTTTTCCAACGCCTCCATGGTCTGATAAGTGGACTGGCAGGAAATGGAGATCTGGATATGCGGATTTTCCCTGGTAAAACGGCTGAGATAGGGAAGCAGTACATATTTGCACAAAGTTGAGCTTACGCCGATAGAAAGATGGCCCATTCCCAGCTCCTGCACCTTTCGCAGCTGTTCCTCCCCCTGGCAGATGGCGTCGAAGGCGCTTTCCACCTGCCGGAAAAGGATTTCCCCTGTTTCCGTCAGCCTGACCCCTCTGGAAGAACGCAGAAACAGAGTGGTGTTCAGATTCTGCTCCAGACGGGAAATCGCTTTGCTGATGGCCGGCTGGCTGATAAAAAGCTGCCGTGCCGCCCCGGATATATTCCGGCATTTGGCCACCGTATAAAAAATATGGTATAAATTCAGATTCTGTTCCATTGAACCAACTCCTATAACTACACTGTATTTTATGAAATTATACTATAACTTGTAATTATAGTAAACATGAAAGAAAAGTATTTTCCCTGAGGCCGGGGTTATGATACACTAAATTTATCGAACGGCCCGGGAGCGGCCTGTACAGATGCTGGCAAAACAGCAGAAACGGAGGAAAGAAAAATTATGGGAATGACAATGACACAGAAGATTCTGGCAGCCCATGCCGGCCTGGAAAGAGTGGAAGCGGGCCAGCTGATCGAGGCGGATCTGGATCTGGTGCTTGGCAATGATATTACCAGTCCCGTAGCTATTAAGGAAATGGAAAAAATGAAGGTAGACGGCGTTTTTGACAAAGACAAAATCGCTTTGGTACCGGATCATTTTGTACCCAACAAGGATATCAAATCAGCGGAACACTGCAAATGCGTCAGGGAATTTGCTTACCGCAACCAGATTACCAATTATTTTGAAGTGGGGGAAATGGGAATTGAACACGCCCTTCTTCCGGAAAAAGGCCTGGTAGTGGCTGGCGACGTAGTTATTGGCGCGGACTCCCATACCTGTACCTACGGCGCGCTGGGCGCATTTTCCACAGGCGTTGGAAGCACGGACATGGCTGCCGGAATGGCCACAGGAAAAGCATGGTTCAAGGTGCCCGGAGCCATCCGTTTTAACCTTACCGGAAAGCTTTCCCAATGGGTGAGCGGCAAGGATGTGATTTTACATATTATAGGTATGATCGGCGTGGACGGCGCTCTTTACAAATCTATGGAATTTGTGGGAGACGGAATTGCCAGCCTGACCATGGACGACCGTTTTACCATTGCCAATATGGCTATTGAAGCCGGCGGAAAGAACGGTATTTTCCCGGTGGATGATCAGGCGTTGCTTTATATGAAGGAGCACTCCATGAAGACACCGGTGGTTTATGAAGCGGATGAAGATGCCGTTTATGATGAGGAATATACCATCGACTTAAGTGCTCTGCGCCCGACTATCGCATTCCCTCATCTGCCTGAAAACACGAAAACCATCGACGAGATCACAGAGGATGTGAAAATAGATCAGGTAGTTATCGGTTCCTGCACCAACGGACGTATCGGCGACCTGCGCTGTGCCGCAGAGGTCCTTAAGGGCCGCCATGTGGCTTCCGGCATGCGCTGCATCATCATTCCCGCCACACAGGCTATTTATCTTCAGGCGATGGAAGAGGGCCTTCTGAAAATATTCATCGAAGCGGGCGCGGTTGTGAGCACACCTACCTGCGGTCCCTGTCTTGGAGGCTATATGGGAATCCTGGCAGCCGGTGAAAGATGCGTATCCACCACCAACCGTAATTTCGTGGGACGTATGGGCCATGTGGATTCCGAGGTCTATCTGGCAAGCCCCGCCGTAGCTGCGGCAAGCGCTGTGACAGGAAAGATTTCCTGCCCCTGCCAGCTGTAAAGTAAGCAAAGGAGATTAGAGAAATGAAAAATGCAAAAGGAACCGTATTCAAATACGGCGATAATGTAGATACCGATGTAATCATTCCTGCCCGTTACCTGAATTCCTCCGATCCGGCGGAGCTGGCTACGCATTGTATGGAAGACATCGATAAGGATTTTATTAAAAATGTGAAAAAAGGCGATATCATTGTTGCGGAAAAGAACTTCGGCTGCGGCTCTTCCAGGGAGCATGCCCCGATAGCCATTAAAGCGGCGGGCGTAAGCTGCGTTATCGCAGAAACCTTTGCCCGAATTTTCTACAGGAATGCCATTAATATCGGCCTTCCCATCATCGAATGCCCGGAAGCCTCCAAAGCGATTGAGGCAGGAGATGAAGTTGAGGTAGATTTTGATTCCGGCGTCATTACGGATGTGACAAAGGGAACCTCCTACCAGGGGCAGGCCTTCCCTGAATTCATGCAGAAAATTATAGATGCGGAAGGACTTGTTAATTATATCAATAACAAGCAGTAAAAAGAAGCGGAGAGGGTTTCGCAGGAGACGTTTCTGCCGACATCATAAAAGGAGCGCAGCCGGCCGGTGGGCCGAAGCTGCGCTCCTTTTATGTCCGGGAAAATATGTCCAGGGAAATAGCAGTCTGTTATAGGAAACGGCGTTTCCGGACGGATTTCAGTTTTTCTTTTCCTCTCCATAATAGAGAATTCCCAGTGCTCCGGGACCGGCGTGTGTTCCGATGCTGGGACTGATATCATTAATAATAATATCCTCGATCCCGGTCAGTTCCTTTACGAATTCCGCCGCCAGACCGGCGTCCTCAGGGCAGTTTCCATGGACGATGCCTACAGGAACCGTGCGGTCGGGCGCATCACCCAGGGTTTTTGCCACGCGCTC
>NZ_KE992725.1:9795-11089 GCF_000466465.2 Clostridium sp. KLE 1755 | reverse complement strand
CCTTCCTGTGTCCCCCCAGCCATGCCATTCCCGCTGACCGAACCGGAACCGCCATCCTGCGCCCCCTCTATAACCATACCTTCCGCCATTCCCCCATCCGATATGTTCCCCTCACTCCTATCTCCTCCACTCTTTGCGCCATCCGGGCCCGAACCGCTCCCCTGCGCATCCGCAATCTTTTTCTTCAGCTCATCCACCTCAGCCTGCAGACTCTCCGCCCGCCTCTGCAGCTCCCGCACCCTGCCGGAAGCCGATTGCACCTCCTGCGTTCCCTGAAAAAGCCTTGCCTTCCACTCCTGATAAGCCTCCTCCTGCCGCTTACGCTCCTCCTCCGAAGTCAGCTTCAAATTCTTATCCAGATGCTCCTGCAGCTGCGCCCGCGCAGCCGCCTCATCCTCCAAAGCCCTGTCAAGCGCCTTCTGCGCCTGCTCCACAACCCGGACCGCATCCTCCCCGGCCCTGCTCATCTCCACATTCTTTTCTGCCCCTGCCAGCTCCAGATTTCCCTCAAGCGTTGCCACCTGAAGCTCCAGCTTCGCAATACTCCGCTCCTGAGCCCGCACCCTCCCCATCAGATACTCCCCATCCAACGAAAAAAGCGCCGTTCCCTCCTCTATCCGCTCCCCCGGAACCACAAACACCTCACTCACCCGAAGCCCCTCCGCCACATTCACAGCCAGCTCCCCGCTCCCCTTCACATTCCCCGCCTTCTCCACCACATGCTCAACCGCCATCTGCCCCGGATTCTCCACAGAAACCCGCGGCAGCCCATTCGCATAAATCCCCCTCGAAACCAACGTCAAAACCAACATCCCCACCAAAAACCCCCAAAACCACTTCAAAATCCTCTTCCTGCTCTCAATCAATCCACCCATCCCACATCTCTCCTATCAATATTCCGTAACTACTCCAACCAAACTCCCACCCCCACCTCAAAAATCCCCCAATCCCCTCCTACCCTCACTTTATTCTTATCCAACTCTAATCCATGCCCTTGTCCCTTGCTCTTGTCCTTGTCTCTTTGTCCTTGCCCTTTGCCCTTGTCTTTGCCCTTGCCCTTTGTCCTTGCCCTTGTCCTTGCCCCTCCCTACGCCCCACACTCCCCCAGGCTCTGCGGCTTTCCGCAGTCTTTCCCGGATTGCCCCTCGTCCCGTCCTCCTGTCCGGAGGGGGTTGCGGGGGATTTTGTCTGGAAGTTATGAAAAAATGGAGACATTTCTTACTTCCCGGATTTTCATGCCGCGGTCTGCCCAAATGGTGCTGTCCGACGACGGAAACGGCCAAGTCGCCGGCGA
>NZ_KE992725.1:3269-9695 GCF_000466465.2 Clostridium sp. KLE 1755 | reverse complement strand
CGGCGACGCAGGCCGCTTCCGGAGGAGTTCCACCATTTAGACCGCGACATGAAAACCCGGGAAGTTAGAAATGCCCCATTTTTGAATACGCACAGACAAAACCCCCGCAACCCCTCCGGACAGGAGGACGGGACGAGGGACAATCCCAGGAAAGACTGCGGAAAGCCGCAGAGCCGCCCCTACTCCTTCAAAGCGGAGGCTACGATGCCCTGCTCGAGATAATCCTGCCCCAGCAAAAAGACAAACACCGAAGGTACCAGCGTCACCACCGAAGCCGCGAATGCGAACCCGGCCCTGTTCTGGCTGATTTCCGGCAGATACAGGGACAACGGCCAAAGCGACTTATCCTTAAGAAAAGCCAGCGGCTGTTCAATCATGTTCCAGTACTCCAGAAATCCCAGCACCATGGCGGACAAAATCCCGCCCGATGCCAGCGGGAGCCCGATCTGCCAGAACAGCCGCCACTCCCCCGCCCCGTCAATTCTTCCCGCCTCCAGCAGCCCTGACGGAATTGTGCAGAACCCCCTGTAAATCAAAAACACCGGGAACGTGGAAAAAACCGCCGGTAAAATAACCGCCCAATGCGTATTCATCACTCCCACCCTGTCCAGCACCAGATACTGGGAAAGCATGGTCACCTGGAAAGGCAGAAGCATAAGCACAATATATATGGTAAAAAAAAGCTTTTTCCCCCGGAACCTGTATACGGCAAAGCCCCAGGCTGCAGGCACACCTACCAGAAGCTGACCCGCCAGGATAATCGTCACCAGCCTGGCAGAATTCCAGAACACCGTAAAAAACTGCGGCGTATACAAAAGAAGGCTGCGGTAATGCTCCAGCGTTGGATAAAATGGCAGCGCCCTCCAGCTGATGTAACCCTCTCCGCCCTGAAACAGCGGCTGCAGATAAACGGACAGCTCCTGGCTGCTCATTATGGAACCGGACAGCAACAGAAACACCGGCGCGCACATCAGCAGTACCGGTCCTGTCAGGAGCAGGCAGAAAAAACCCCGCCGCGCCATGCCTGTCAGCTTCCTCAGCCTTCCGCGCAGCCGCCCTTCCCGCCGTTTTCTCCGTTCCTTCACTGCTCATCACCCCCGTCCCAAAGCCTCTGCAGCAGCAGAATGACGATTAACAAAATGCCTCCCACACATACGGCGGCGGCAGCCATCTTATCAAGATCCAGGTAGGTAAACCAGTTGTTGAACAAATGCTGCAGCATGTACATACTCTCATGAGGATAGGCTCCCGCCACCAGATAGCTTTCCCTGAAAACCTTGAAGGAATTTAAAAAGGAAAGCACCGTTATGGTATACATGCTCCCTTTCAGCTGCGGCAGCATGACTGACCAAAATACCCGGAAGCTTCCCGCGCCGTCCACCCTGGCTGCCTCAATGAAATCCCCCGGAATTGCCAGGATCCCGGCCAGCCACAATATCACCGTATAACCCAGGTTTTTCCACACATAACTGAAAACCAGAACCCAGAAAGCATCCTCCGTCCACATAAAATCCACATGTGTTTCCAGCAGCCGGTTCAGAAAGCCGTCAACGGAAAAGGTCATTTTCCAGACAAGCACGATGGTAGCCGACGGCATTGCCATGGGAAGCAGGAAAAAAGATTTGAACAGCTGCACCTGTTTTAACTGCGAAAGCATAAGCGCCGCCGCCAATCCCAGAATAAGCAGAAGAGGCAGACAAATACATGTAAACCGCAGAGTATTATATACCGCCAGCCGGAAAGGTCCATTTTCAAATACGGTCCGGTAGTTCTCCAGTCCCGTAAATTCTCCTGTAACCGCCGTTGTAAAGGAACGCCGGAACACATCGATAAACGGAACCAGCACAAATACCGCCACCCCCAGAAAGCTGGGAAGCAGAAAGGCCAGGAAGGCCCTTCTGCTTCTGTGCTGCTTTTGTTGTGTACGAGGTTTTCCTTTCACACTGCACACTCCTTATTCTGCCAGATAAATGGCCGATTTCTGCTGTATCTCCCTCACGGCCGCTTCCACAGTCATGGAGCCGTTCAAAGCAGAAACACCATACTGCACCACAATGTCCTCAAGAAATGTGTTTCCCTCCAGGGAATGATCCGCCTGCTCTACAAGCTCCTTCAGCCTCTCCACCGAAGCCCTGGACGGACCGCCATAGGAGAAATGGATTTCCCTGCCTCCGACCTTCCAGCTGCTTCCCATGGAAATCTGATCGTCCATATCACCCAATATACCAAAGGCTTCTGTGTTTACCGGTAACCCGACTCCTGAATTCGTTTTCTGGATTTCCGTACTGAGCATCATTTTTACAAAGCTCTTCGCAAGCTCCGTCTGGCTGCTTCCTGCGGCTATGGCCAGCTTGTTTGCCGGGATAAAACCGGTTCCATCCATGCCCGGCCATAAATCAAATACATAGCCATTATCTTCCGAAACCTTGCTGACGGCGCCCATATCAGACAGCATCCCTTCTGCATTTCCGGCCATAATCCCAACCATATCCCCCGCAGTCAGGGTGGCTATCGAACCAATCGTCCAGGCGTTCTTATTATCGCCCCAGACCTCCAGCTCCTCCTTGCCGATTCCTTCCATGTCCGCCTGGTATATCCGGGCCGCCTGGATCAGAAGCTCTGTCAGTGCCTGCGTATTCAGTTTCCTGTCCTCCAGCAGACTGCTGCTGTTCACGAGCAGCAACTGCTTCAGCTCCTGTGTTGCATTAAAAGCTCCCGTAATACTGCTTTCAGGCCTTTCTGTACGGAGCTTTTCCACCAGCTGCGCATAAGTGGACAAATCCTTCACCGACTCCACATCCTCCTTTTTACCGCATATCATAGGAAGCTTAAACGCAGCGGGAATGATGAAGGTTCCGTTTTCCTCTTTATAAGCGGATGCGATATTTTCAAATACCTTTTTTTCTCCGGTCAGTTCGTCCAGGATATCTGACAAATCCGCCAGCATTCCCTTCCGCACATAAATATCCGCATCCATATCATCCAGCAGAAGCACATCCGGCCCATTCCCGCTCATCAGTTCCACATTAAGGTTCTTCAACGCATCCTGAGGCGTTATGGCGCTGCCGCTGTCATCTCCATACAGATAGGCATAATCATAAATATATTCGTAATTGATATATACATCCGGGTTTTCCTTCTGGAATATGGATATCGCCTGCCTGATTGTATAATTTTCCACCAGGCTGTATACCTTCAGCTGCTTTTCAGGAACCGTGGGTTCATCCGGGTCATAGGTAAAACGTACCATCTCATCCCCGGTAGTCAAAAGAAGGAACTCCCCGCTTTCCAGCCGGAGCATGCCGCACAGTCCAAGCGCAGGATCTCCAAGGCTGCTGAAGCTTCCGTCAATGAGCTGCTCCATGGCATTGCCGTTTTCCACATGACGGTACAGCCCTCCGCTGTATGCCACATAGATGGCCCCGTCTTCTCCGGGAAAAAGGATGCCGCCGTAGCTGTCGGAGCTGTTATTAAGCTTTGCCCCCATTTTTTCCCTGCAAAACTCATCCAGCACCGCATCCTTTTCCAGGGTGATTCCCTGTGCCATATCATAGGACGTAACACCGCTGTTGCCCAGGCACAGCATCCTGTCGTCCACAAAAATTACCATTTCAGGCTGTTCCGGCAGCGTAAAAAGCTGCTCCAGTTCTCCTTTTTCCCAGTCTGCCATAAAAACCCGGCCCCTTATACTGAGCGCGATGCTTTCCGATTCCGATTTGGCGAACACCTTGCCCACATAATCGCCGTCCTCCATGTTTGCCGGGACTTCAGACATATTCCCATCCACGCTGATTCGGATAACTGATGAATCTGCCTTCAGCGAAGCCCCTTCGCCTTCAAACATCAGATAGCTCAGCAATATACTCCCGTCAGGCGCAATGGAAGCGCCGGACACATAACCATCCTCGGAAATATTTTTTTTAAGCTCCTCATTATGTTCCGCCGGTATCCAGCTTTTTCCCTCATCCGATGACAGATGAAGTCCTGACTTTGCGTCAAAGTACGCCAGCCTTCCGTCAGTCAGCATAGTCATGGTACGTCCTTCTACCGATGCCCCTTCCGGCAGCGGCGCCGTACTTTCCATATATCGGCCCATGGCCGCCACACTGCCGCTCTCCGCCTGCGTATCCCTGCCGTTTTCCTCCGATGCCGCCCCGGACTCCTCCGAAGCTGTTCCCCCTGAGCCCGTTTTCTTTGTCCCGCATCCGGTCATACTCAGCAGCACAGTCATAGTGTACAGAATACAAATCAACAGTGCCGGAATTCTTTTTCTTATTTTTTTATGTTTCAGCATATAAACCTCTTTCTGCCGTCCTCCGGAATCAACCCATGCTTATCCTGTCTTTTATTATCGCTGCGCGTTGGGCCGGATGCCCGCCCGTGCTGCATCTTCGTTCATTTCCCGGCAAATGCGCAGGTCACTCAGAACCTTTTTCACAGCTTCCTTCCCAGATCGGCAAATCTTTTTTATTTCCGCGGGCAATGAGCCAGGCATCCATGCTTTCATAGATATTTGGCGACTGCCGCGAAAGTCAAATGCCCCGCTGCCCGGCAGCGTTGCAAACCAGATGCTTCGTTGCTGCAGCGGGGTGTCTGACAATTGTCAGTTCAACACTGCATATCTCCTGCAGTCTGGTTTCATCATACCAGAAATTCCTCTAAGCTTTCTCTAAAACCACAGCTGTTCTGACAACATAACTGCTAATTACAATTCACTCCGCGGAACAATAACAGACTTCGCAATGCACACAAAAAAGCAGCTTCTGCTTATTTTGGCGCTGCGTTTTTTCTTCCAATGCTGCGCCCCTTCTTCCAATATTCGTTAGAGATTGTTTAGATACTTTTATGATATACTATTTATAAATACCAGTGCTTTTACTGCGCATGCCCATACGGATACGCGGCGGCAGCCGGGCCATTGCGCGATAATTTCAAATAACCGGATATCCGTAACTGTTCCGTTATCCGAACGGCTGCCATGAATATTCTCTGAGGGAGAGACTATGAAAATTTTACTTGTGGAAGACGACAGAGAACTTAACAGGACGCTTCTTTTCCAGCTGGAAAAGGAGGGTTTTTTAGTGGATTCCTGCTTTGACGGGGAAGAAGCCTGTTACTATATGCAGGAGGGTCTTTATGACCTGATTCTGCTGGATCGCATGCTGCCGAAAATGGACGGCATCGCTGTCCTGGAAAAAATACGGCGGGAAGGAAATACCGTTCCCGTCATCCTGCTGACTGCGCTGGGGACGCTGACGGATAAAATAACCGGCTTAGACTGCGGCGCCGATGACTATCTGGTAAAGCCTTTTGCCTTTGAAGAGCTGGCGGCACGAATCCGCAGCATCGGCAGACGGCCCAGGCGGATGGAGGAGGGGCGGAAGCTTTCTTTTGATGACATCAGCTATTCTCCGGAGGAATTAAGGCTGGACGGCCCCGACGGATCCTGCTCCCTCTCCCGGAGGGAAGCCGCGCTCCTGGAGGCTTTTCTGAGAAACAGCGGCCAGTCGCTTTCCCGTCAGCTTCTTCTCTGCCGGGTCTGGGGGCCTGATACGGATGTGGAAGAGGGAAATCTTGACAATTATATTTATTTTCTCCGCAGACGCCTGAAAAGCGTGGGCAGCCGCATACAGCTGAAAACCGTGCGTGGGATAGGCTACCGCATGGAGGCCTGAGATACATAATATGCTTTGCGGCAGCCGCCGCAGAAACAGAGGTTAATATGTTCCGACAAGTACACCGGCGCCTTACGCTGCTTTGCGCAGGAATCACCATCCTGGTCCTTATTTTTATGGCCTGCAGCTATCTGTATATCTCCGAAAAAAACCTGAAGGAAAACAGCTTTGCTTCTTTCCGCAACGATATGAACACTCTGCTCTCCAATCTGGAAAATCAGACGGTCATCACGCATGAATGGCTTTCCAAGTTAGAGGGCGGGGGAAAATACATAATCAGCATCCATGATAACGACAAGGATTTTCTCTGGGGACAGCAGGATGGCGGCGGCAGCAGAAAGGCGGCCCTGGAGGCCGGCTGGGCCTATTACCAGGAAAATGCCGAAACGTTTCCCACGCCCCTTGCCTTTACCATCACCCATCAGGAGTTCCACTTTTCCTCAGCCGGGCAGGGACAGGATGATTATTTCGGCTGTATCGCCTTATCCTCCAGGAATACGGGGAAGCTGACGATACTGATTCTGGAATCCCTGGCCCCACTGCAGGAACAAATAACGGCGCAGCGGCATACTTTTTTTATGCTGGTGGCTTTTTCCTCCCTGGTCCTGATTCTCTTTGCCTACTTTTTTACAGGCAGATTGCTGGTTCCGCTGCAAAAAAGCAGAGACAGCCAGATCCAGTTTGTGGCGGCAGCTTCCCATGAGCTGCGCACGCCCCTTTCCGTGATCCTTTCCGCCGCCTCTGCCTGCCA
>NZ_KE992725.1:0-3169 GCF_000466465.2 Clostridium sp. KLE 1755 | reverse complement strand
CGCCGCCTCTGCCTGCCAGAAAGCTTCGCCTGCCGAACAGGAATCCTTTTTCCATACTATAGAAAACGAGGGCGCGGCCATGTCGCGCCTCATTTCCGATCTGCTCATGCTGGCCGGCGCCGACAGCCATTCCTTCCCCCTGCGCCCTGGGGAATGCGAGCCTGACACACTGCTCCTGAATACCTTTGAAGCCTTTGAGCCACTGGCCCATGAAAAAGGCTTCCGCCTGTCCGTCCGGCTTCCGGAGGAAAAAACAGCACCCATCCAGTGCGATTCGGAACGCATCCGGCAGGTGCTCTCTATTTTTCTTCATAATGCTTTCAGCTTCTGTCCCAAAGGGAGCAATATTACGCTTTCCATGAAGCAGCAGGAAAAGCTTACCTCCTTTTGTGTCATGGACAACGGCCCCGGAATCCCAGACGAAGAAAAACCTCATCTGTTCGACCGTTTTTACCGTTCCGACACCTCCCGCCAAAGCGCGGGACATTTCGGACTGGGGCTTTCCATCGCCAAAGAAATCATGGATGCCCACCACGGCGGCATTTTCGTTTCCGACACGCCGGGCGGCGGCACCACCTTTACAATTACAGTCAAATCCCCCGCCGCAGGTAACGGGGCCTCAAACCTGAAACGCCATGGACGGCGGGGGAGCTGACTCCCGGGGCAATCGCCAGGTAATCGCACAGGCGCGTTGGTCTGGCTCATCGCCCGCGAAAATAAAGTTTTACAGGAAAAGACCTTGGCACAGCCTTACCAGATACTCCGTATCCTTCACGCCCGCTGTTTCCAGCGCGGAATGCATGGCGAGCTGGGCAAGTCCGATATCCGCCGCCGGAATGGACACGTGCGCGGAGGAGATGTTGCCCAGCGTCGAGCCTCCCGCCACATCGGCCCTGTTTGCAAAATTCTGGCAGGGCACGCCCTGTTCCTTACAGATATTTCTCACCACCGCCGCAGAATAGGCATCTGTGGTATATTTCTGGCTGCCCTGGAACTTCAGGACAATACCGCCGTTTAAGTAGGGGCGGTTGGTAGGATCCGATTTTTCCGGATGGTTGGGATGTACGCCGTGGGCATTGTCCGCGGAAAGCAGGAAGCTGCCGGCAAGAAGATCCCTTCTGGCGGAACCGCTCAGTTCCAATGCGTCACAGATACACTGGATAACATCTGAAAGGAAGGTGGAATCCGCCCCCTGCTTGGTTCCGCTCCCGATTTCTTCATTGTCAAAAAGGGCATAGACAGCTCCGTATTCCCCCTGCGCCTCTTTTTTTGCTTCCTTTTCCGACTTTTTCCCGTCATCTGCTGCAAGAAATCCTGCGAGCGTTCCATAGGCACACTGCAGATCATCCAGTCTGGGAGACACAATAAATTCACCGTCCACTCCCATTCTTCTTCCTTTTTCCCTTGTATACAGATACAGATCAGATGCCAGGATGTCTTCCTCTGAAACGCCCAGCGATTCTGCGCAAAGCGCCTTAAGGCTCTTCTTTTTCAGCTTTTCCTTATTCTCTTCTTCGTTTTCAGAAGACGCCTCCGGATTTACGCCGCCGTACAGGGGAAGCAGATCCACCTGGGGATTATAGGCGAAGCCCTTGTTGATTTCCCGGTTGAAATGGATTGCCACATTGGGAATGATACAGAGATCTCTGTCAATATTCACAAGCTTCGTAACCGGCCTGCCGTTTTCCATAAGAATCGCCCTGCCTGCCACAGATAGAGGACGGTCCAGCCAGGTGGACATGATCATGCCGCCGTAGCCTTCCGTATTCAGCTTTACATAATGGCCTTCCACATCCATTTCCGGCGTTTCCTTCACCTTAAAGCAGGGCGAATCGCTGTGGGACGCTGCGATACGCAGGCCTTTCATTTCACCTTCGGGAATACGGAAGGCGATCAGCGCGGAATCATTCCGCGTGGCATAATATCTTCCTCCCGCCCTGATATCGGCCGCCGTTTCACAGACAATTTTCTTATAACCGGCTTTCTCCAGCATCCTGGCCGCATTTTGTACCGCATGGAAGGCGGTGGGGCTGTTGTCGATAAAACGGAACAGGCCTTCCGTAATTTCTTCTGTAGTGAAGCTTGAGTTTTCCATTTTTTAATCCTCGCTTTCTTACATTTAAAGCATACAAATATTTTTCGTATCTGTCCGGCCGGGCAGCGCATTTACTATTTTCCGTAATAATCCAGACTTTACCGAACGGTTACATTTTACCAAATCTATGGCTCAATGGCCAGAGCCAAATCCTCCTGAACCCTCACTCCCTGTATTTTTCCGCCTGCAGCCGGAACATATATGCATATCTGCCGCCCGCAGCAGTCAGTTCCTCGTGCGTTCCGCATTCAATCAGCTTTCCGCTGTCAAACATATAAATACGATCTGCATGTCTCGTTGTTGAAAGGCGATGGGAACGAAATGGTCTGCCCTCATTTATTCCATTCAGTGCAAAGCGCAGCATAAATGTATCCGAAACGAATTCAACGCATGCTTCCACAGCCGTAATCACCACAGAGGAACTTAAAAACCATGGTGATGCCTTATGAATCAGCTTCAGAAAAAACAAATTGTTATCAATGATCTTTCTCAGGGAAAACTTCCCTGTTTCCATTTTGTGTACTTTATTCTTCTGCATACTATCCCATTCCCCAAAAGGATTTTATCATAGTTCCTGAGCGGATTGTATTTATATTTTTATAGTTGATAACTGTTTCTATTATCTTTTTTAATAGCTAAAAGAAATAGCATCCCTACCCGCGCAGCATATAACGCAGAGTCTGGATGCTATTCTTTACAGTTTTTCAGGGGAAAAAACAGGACCTATATCTGGCTGCACATTTATAATATGAATTATTCAGCTACAAACATACGGTCCCATCAAACACTATGAAGGCTTATTTTACGGAATCAGAGCCATTTTTTCTTTCCAGTTCTTCTATTCGTTTTAAAGCCTTCTCAAGTGCGGCAGCCTGAGCCGTAATCATCTCCAGCAGTTTGTTATTTTCTTCATCATGTTTTTTCTGTTCTTCCTCGTGTCTTTTCTGTTCCTCTTCGTATCTCTTTATCTCTTCCTCATGTTTCTTCTTCTCTTCCTCGTGCCTCTTCTTCTCTTCTTCCAAGGCAGCGGACTGTGCATCTATTGTTGCCTGCATCTCGTCAATCATATACTGC
>NZ_KE992724.1:0-770 GCF_000466465.2 Clostridium sp. KLE 1755 | reverse complement strand
CCCACAAACCACACTCCCAACTGCCCGAGGGGTATCGAAAAGCCCAAAGTCCAAATGAGACTGATGAGGAAAAAAAGAAATGATTGTGAATGTACTGAACAGTTGCAAAAGCAGAAAATTAAGTTGTATCAGGAAAGAAGGAGAATGAGATGGATGTTTATGATCAAAAGAAAGAAGAGTTGAAGCTTGCGGAGGTTCTTATGTGCAGAATATCCAGTCAATTGTCTGCGCATAACTGGTCTTTGAAAATTTTGTCTGACAAATCCGGTGTACCGTATGAAACTATCAAAAAAATTGCCAGTGGCAAGATCTGTAATCCTTCATTAAAGAGTGTCTTAAAGATTTCCCTTGCTTTCGGATGTACCATTGATTATCTCGCCGGCCTTGATGACATCTCCGCAAAACAGGGATTCCTTGCCACATCCGAATGGATGTAGATAAAAACCTTGGCGGGCCGCCTCTCTTTGCGGGCTGTGGAGCCTGGGACTTTGCCCGGAGACGGCGGGGCGGTTTTGTCCCTTCCGGCTGCGGGGGGCGTATTTCGTGTTCCATTGGAAAAAAAGGAGATGTTTCTTACTGCCCCGGAAGGACAGGCTTCTGTCGCCCCTAGCGGCTTGTCTGACGAATCCTGAAGACGATAGCCGCACCAATACCTGCCGCTGACAAGAAAATATAATATGCGGCTATCATCGAAGGATGAGGAGTTCAGCCGCGCTGACAGAAACCTGTCCTTCCGGGACAGTTAGAAACACCCCTTTTTTGAGACTGGA
>NZ_KE992723.1:0-43404 GCF_000466465.2 Clostridium sp. KLE 1755 | reverse complement strand
GAGAGCCCCTGTGAGGCGGGAACGGGAGACTCCGGCATATTTTCAATCTGCCGGAGGACACCGCTATTATTCATTCATTTCCACTGCCAGCACATAATCTGTGGGATCCGGCAGCACGGGATCAGGGCCGAGGGAGGCGAACACAATATCAGGATAATCGCTGTGCACCCAGCTATCGGACACCGGGATTTCATAGCCGTCCGCCAGCGCCCGTATTTTCTTCACTCTGGATTTATCCAGACCGAGAAGGGGCACCGGGCCAATGGTATTTTCAAACATATGGAAATAACAGGTGTTTCCCTTCCTGGTAACCCGTCCGTAATCCGGCTTGGGAACGCCGGCCGGCCCGCAGCCGTAAATGCTGTCCCCGTTTTTCTTCATCCAGCGGCCGATTTCCTCCAGGATCTCCACCGACCGGGGCGGGAAATTGCCGTAGGCGTCAGGCCCCACATTCAGAAGCATGTTTCCGCCCTTGGATACGCATTCCACCAGCTTCTTGATAAGCATCGGGGCCGGCTTGTAAAAATGGTCCGTCCCGCAGTAGCCCCAGTGATTGTTCATAGTCACACAGGCCTCCCAGGCAAGCGGCCTGCCTTCCTTATCCAAAAGTCCGTTGGGAGGAATTATCTGTTCCGGGCTTACAAAGTCCCCATGATAAGGCGTGGGGCTGCATTCCGCCAGGGAACCCATTCCTTCCCCGCTCACCTCCAGCCTGTTATCGATGATCACCTGCGGCTGCAGGGAACGCACCATGTTGATCAGCCGGGTGGCGCCCCATTTTTCCCCGCGCATGTCATCGTAGGAGAAATCAAACCAGAGCAGATCCAGCTGTCCGTAATTGGTGCAGATTTCCTCCACCTGCCGGTGCATGTACTCGATGTACCTGCCAAAATCCCGGTTTTCATTTCCGCATTCCGGATGGTTGCGCATGGGATGGTTGCGATCCTGGTAATGGGGATAATCGTCATGATACCAGTCCAGCAGGGTGAAATAAAGCCCCACCTTCAGCCCCTCCGCCCGGACCGCCTCCACATATTCCTTCACCAGATCCCGCCCGGCCTTTGTATTTGTCGCCTTGTATTCCGTATACTTGCTGTCAAACAGGCAGAAGCCATCGTGATGCTTGGCCGTGAGCACCATATATTTCATGCCGGCCTGCTTTGCCATCCTCGCCCATTCCCTGGGCTTAAAATCCCTGGCGTCAAATTCCTCAAAATACTTCTGATACTCTTCAATTGTCATTTCCTCGGTGCTGCGGATCCACTCACCCCTTGCAGGAATGGAATACAGCCCCCAGTGGATGAACATACCGAACCTTGCATCCCGGTACCATTCCATCCTCTTCTCATATTCATCTCTGTTAAATTGATACATATCCTTTCCTCACCCTTTCACTGCCCCAATCATAACACCTTTTACAAAATATTTCTGCACAAAAGGATAAATACACAGAACCGGCAGGGAAGCCACAACGATGGTGGAATATTTCAGCAGGTCCGTCAGGCCTCTCTGCGCCGCAATGGCCGAAGCATCGCTTATCATCGTGTAATCCACCTGATTCAGAATCAGGATATCCCGCAGTACAATCTGCAGCGGCACCATTGTCTGGCTTTTCAGATAAATCATGGCGTCAAAGTAGGAATTCCATTTTGTAACCCCGTAATACAGCACAAGCACGGCCAGAATCGGCTTTGACAGCGGCACCACTACCCGAAGCAGATATTTGAAGGGCGTACAGCCGTCCAGCTGCCCCGCTTCATACAGTTCATCCGGAATGGAATTCACAAAATAAGTCCGGCAGATGATCATATTGTAAGTGGACATGGCGGAAGGGATGATCATTGACCACCTTGTATTTACCAGTCCCAGGGAATTTACCAGCATATATGTGGGAATCAGCCCGCCGCTGAAATACATGGTAAACACAAAGATCATTGCCACCTTGTTCCTGGCCGTAAATTCCTTTCTGGACAACGGATAGGCGCACATTACGGTCATGACGATATTGACTAATGTCCCCACTATCATATAGTAAAAGGAATTGGCAAAGCCGGTGAGAATATTCCTGTTCTTAAAAACCGCCTGATAGCCCCGCAGCGTAGGACGCACCGGCAGGAACCACACTTCATTGCTGATTACCGCCTGCGGGTCAGAAAACGAAGCGCTCACAATATAGACCAGCGGCAGAAATACCACCAGCATAATGGCCGCCAGCAGGATATAGATCAAAATGATAAATATTTTATCTCCCAAAGGAGCCTTTCCGAACTTTTTCAATTGATTTCCCATAACGCTCCCCCTTACCACAGACTGGTTTCCGTAATTTTTTTGGAAATCTGGTTCACCGTCACCAGCATGATGAAGCTCACCAGCGACTGGAACAGGCCCGCCGCCGTGGAGAAGCCGTAGTCTGCGTTCACCAGGCCGACCTTATATACGAAGGTGGCGATAACTTCGGATTTTGCCAGGTTCATGCTGTTCTGCATCAGGAATACCTTGTCAAAACCGATATTGATCATATTGCCGCAGGCGAAAATTAGCATTGTCACCACAGTAGGCCGGATAGCCGGCAGATCCACATGCCAGATTCTCTGCAGGCGGCTGGCGCCGTCCACAATAGCCGCTTCCTTCAGCTCCGGGCTGACGCCGGCCAGCGCCGCTATGTAAATAATGGCCGAATAGCCCGCCGTCTGCCACACGCCGCTCCATACATACAGGCTCCTGAAAATATCCACATCCCCGAAGAAATTCACCGGCCCCACGCCGAACAGCCCCAGCAGCTTGTTGATGATGCCGATACGCAGATCCGTCATCTGCATGAGCATGCCGACCATAACCACCGTGGAAATAAAATAGGGGGCATAGGTTATCATCTGTACAGTTTTCTTGAATTTTACCGCCTTCACCTCATTCAGCCCCACCGCCAGCAGAATCGGGATGGGAAAGCTTGCAAGGAGGCTGTAAAAGCCCAGCACCAGCGTATTGATAATAACCTTGGAGCTGGAAGGGGACAGCAGGAACTGTTTAAAATACCTCAAACCCACCCAGTCGCTGCCCCAGATCCCCTTTCTGATGCTGTAGTCCTTAAAGGCCAGAATCACCCCGCCCATGGGAATATAGGCAAATACAATGGCATAAATGAGCGGCACCGCTATAATCGCCCAGAACTGCCAGTTGGAATTCTTTACCCTGTTCTTATTTTTTGCTTTTACTTTCATCGCACCTGTTTTCAAAGCATTCCCTCCTCCTCTGCCTTAAGATCGAAATCCTTTGCTGCCCGGCCCGGCCTTCTTCTGTAGAAAAAGGCGCCCCCTTTTCCGGAGGCGCCTTCGCTCCTGACACCGGCAGCGCCTTACGGCAAATGCCATTTATTCCCGCGGCCGCAGGCCGGACTGATGCACGTATGCGTCCGCCTGGCGGCTGCCGCGAGGGTCAAATACCATTTTACTTTGAGCTTTGCCTGTCATATGCGGTCTGATAAACCTCCAGCAGCGTAGGCAGGCCTACGTTGTCAAAGCCTTTTACATAAGAATCCCAGTCCTTATCAAAGTCTTTTCTGCCGGTGATGAACGCAACCTTATTTTCTTCAATGTAGTTTTCCACTTCCACGCCGATGGTCTGGATTTTGGTGGCTTCCTCATCCGTCAGCTTCAGGTAAGGCAGCACATCCCAGTCGCCTTCCTTCTGTGCGTAAGGCTCCATTTTTTCCTTGGTGGCGTCATACAGCAGTTTTTCCAGCCCCAGTGAGGTTCCCACATCCACATTCTGATCCGTGCTTTCACCAAGACGGAACTCTGCGGGGAAATACTTCACCTGCACGTCCTGCCAGTCATGGTTCTGTGCCTCGCCTGAGTAAGGATTGAGCACCTCATACATGGCCGGTTCGCCGTTCAGACCCTTCTTTCCTTCCGGGTTCAGAACCCAGTCGGTGCCTTCTTCAGCGCCGTACTGAGAAGAAAGGGCGCCCTCTGTGGTAAAAAAGTAATCGATCCAGCGAAGCGCAGCTTCGGGATATTTACATTTATCGGTAACGAAGAAATCGCCTTCACCCAGGCCTGCATATTTCATGTAGGTAGCCCGTCTGGTTCCGTCCGGGCCGGCAATGGGAGCCATTACCTGATAATGTCTGTAGGTTTCATTATTGTTGTCCGCATCAAAATGGTTGGAAATGGTTCCGCAGGGCAGGAACAGAACCGGTTCGCCTTCCTGATTGGCCAGGGCGCGCAGCTGCTCCTCTGTCTGTGTGAAGTCGCCGTCATAAATAGCGCCCAGTTTATACAGGCTGTTCATATATTTCAATGCTTCCTTATACTCATCGGTATTGGCAATCGTCCTTATCTTGCCTTCCGGTGCCAGACCTACCTCCACGCGGTAATCCTGGGATTTGGAAGGGGAAAGTATGAAGGCGTTAGTCATCCATTCCTCAAATCTGGCATGCCAGCCGTCCTTCGCCCCGCCTACCGCTATGCCTGTAGGGTTGATTTCCAGGAATTTCTTACATGCGTCATAAAATTCATCCGTGGTGGTAGGGACATCGATCCCCATCTTGTCCAGCCAGTAGGTGTTCACCCACATTTTCTTGGCGTACATACAATGGTAGCATTCGTTAAGCCCGCAGATAGCGTAAATATGGCCGTCCGTCTGCCTGGTAGCATCTATATATTCTCCCATATTCGCCATATAGTTGGGCATATTTGCCTCAATTAAATCGTCCAGCTGCAGAAGGATGCCTTCCTTCACGCCGTATTTTGCCTGGCTGGGGCTTGCAAACATGATCATGTCCGGGTAATCGCCCGTACTGAAGGCCAGGTTCAGCTTGGTTTCCCAGTCATCCCTGCTGCCGGTCTCAAAGTTGATCTTGATGCCGGTCTTTTCTTCCATAAATTTAGTAAAATCATTGGTTGCGAAATCCTCCACGTTAGGCATGGATACGCAGAACAATGTCAGTTCTATAGGTTCCTTTACAATGGGATAGGTACCCGTCTCCGTAAGAATGCCTGTGGAGCCTGAATCGGCCTGTGCTTCACCATTCTCCGCTTTCTCCCCGGTACCTCCTGTTTCCTTTGTGGTGCCCCCGCCGCAGGCTGCCAGACTGAACGTCATGAGCAGGCAAAGCAGAAGCGCTGTTGCTTTTTTCAGCTTTCTCATTAATCTCCCTCTCCTTTCTGTAAATCAGCTCCATTATCGCTGTTTAGTCCCTTGAGTTTGTGCATCTTTCAGAACTATAATTTATTTTAAATGTATCTATAAGCAATTACTACGCACGATTTTTATTTTAGCCAGACATTTTTATGCAAAATGTCCGAAAACACCCATTTTACAGGCATTCCGGACATGTCTAAAAATGTGCGGCTTATTCCCACCGGAAATCACCGATACCGGACATGCTAAAAACCCGGGCTGCAACAGCAGGCGTCCCGGCGGATACAGGCAGCAGCCGGGGACCGATGATTACAAAAATATAATAATTGACACATGCATTTTCGTAACTTACAATGAAAACAGAGGTAACCGCATAAACGGTGAAAGCACCGGACAGTAGTGTGCTGAGCCAAAAAATAAGAAGCAGGAGGTGTTATTTATGTTGCATGAGGTAAGCTTTCCGTCTTACAACAAACGTGACGAGGTACAGGGATGGATTTATGTCCCTGCTGCCAGGCCGAAAGGGATTGTACAGATTATCCACGGATTCGGCGAGCATTCCAGAAGATATCTGCACATGATTTCCAAATTTATGGATGCAGGCTTCATCGTAGCTGCCGACGACCATGTGGGGCACGGGAAAACGGCAATGGTAAGCGGCGTCTGGGGCGACTGGGGCGATGCAGGATTCCACACCATGATGGAAGACGAACACACGCTGAAGGAACTAGTCTGTGAGAAATACCCGAACCTTCCCTATTTCCTTTTCGGGCACAGCATGGGCTCCTTTATCGCCAGGGATTACGCGGCAAAATACGGCGATGAGCTGGCGGGCGTCACCATCTGCGGCACCACGGGCAGCTTCCGCGGCGCGGCGGAAACCGCACTGCTTCTCAAAAAAGCCATGGACGACGGCCTGGGGACCGATTCCAATCCGGAATTTACCGGCGCCCTCATGGGCTGGATGTGTGAACGCTGTGACGACATTACCATCGGCAACGAATGGATCTGTTCCGATCCTTATGTCCAGCGCGACCACGCGGAGGATCCCTTCGACGCCTTCACCAGGCCCACCAGCAACCGGTCCATGTATGATTTTACCCAGATGATGCTGTCCATCGAAGGCACACAGTGGGCAGAAAAGGTGCCCACGTCGCTTGCCTTCTACAATATCGGCGGCGACCAGGATCCTGTGGGCGAGTACGGCAAGGGCATTTATGAGGTTTCAAACTGGCTGTGCGAAACCGGGCATGAGGTTACCACCAGGGTCTATTCCGGCTACCGGCATGAGATACATAATTACAGTGATATCAAGGATGAGGTGGAGGACGGCATCCTTCAGTTTATGCTGGCGGCGGCTCCCTCCTGATATAGCGGGAAACCCCGCAGGCCTTCACAGCGCCGGGACAACGTTAGCCGTAAGCTGAAGCTGCGTCCCCAACGCCGGTTACGCAGAACGCGGCTCTGTCCGAACAATCAGCAAAAGTGCAAGGAGCTACCACATGAAAAACAAGATGTCCGTACAGACAGCGATAGAAAAAATCACTTATGTTACCAGCAATTTTCCTGAAGAGCCGTTCCGCATACTGTCAGAAAACCCGCAGGAAGCCATCCCTTACTTAATGGAAGGCATAAAGAAAGCATTAACGGAACAGGATCGGCTGGATGTAAATTATCAGCTACATTTTTACGCGCTTTTTCTGCTGGCGGAGTTTGGTTATCAGGAAGCCTTCCCAACAGTTATGGAACTGATCTCCATACCAGCCAATACCTTAGATACTTTACTTGGCGGTGCAATTACGGAAGGACTGGATGATTGCCTTTACAGTCTGTATAACGGCGATATTGATTTGCTGGAATCCTACATTATAGAAACACAGTCCAACAGCTATGCAAAAAATGCTGCGCTCAGAGTCTATATTCAGCTATACAATGATGGGGAAATACAGCAGCAAAGGCTGATGGATTTATTCAAAAAGCTGATTTATGCGCCGGTGGTTGAGGACGACACCTTTGACACCATGGTTTCCGCTGCAGTCTGCGACTGCCGCCTGTTCTCCATGCTTCCTGACGTTAAATATATGTATGATTATGATCGGGTGGATGAATCTTATTATGGAGATTATGCAGATTGTGTGGATTCCATATTTAATTACGGCCCCTACCGTGAAAGGGGCCTTAATAAAATTAACAGTGCCGCAGACATGTTGAGGAACTGGGCTATGTTTGACCAGCCCACTGATTCTAAGTCCAAAAAAGACGCCACAAAAAAAGATTTTGAAAAAATGCTGCATAAAATGATTGCTTCCGCGCAGCAGCCGGTAAAAACAGAAAAAATATATCCAAACGATCCCTGCCCCTGCGGAAGCGGGAAAAAATACAAAAAATGTTGTATGAACAAAGCTGCCGATAAAAAGGAAGAGCTTACAATGGCAGCGGACAGGAAAAAATGGCTGGAAAGTTATCCTGAAGATCCCGGCTGCCGGATTGAGGGCCATATCTACCTGAGTGATTTCTATGACCGGGAAGCGATAGAAACGGATAAGCTGGTCTATCTCGCCCTGAAGCACCGGGCCGAATTTATTACCATGCGCGAAACACAGGAACAAAAAATCAAACGCCGGACTTATTATCTGCTCAAGGCCTTTTCCAGATATGCGGAGAGGTGCAAAGCGGAGGACATTCGTACCTTCCGGGAATATGATGATAAATACAGTATCCACTATACCAGCGCTGAATGGCTGAATTACCTGATACAGCTGCTGGAAGAACAAAAGCTTTCTGCGGAATTGAAAGAAGTAAAAAGCTTTTGTGCCGGAAGATAAGCAACACCAGTGAAAAGGGGCCGCATGCGGCCCCTTTTTGTTATGTTTTTCTGAAAGAACTATCTGCGTATATATCGCTGGTTCCGGCTTCTTGGCTTAAGTTGTGATATTAAAAAGCGGTCGATAATATTCCAAAATACTTTCCTCCGGGTTTAACTTACTTACTATCTTGCTTACTATCTTGCTGCCTTCAGTATACCACATTTTTATTAACTATTACAAAATTATTATAAAACAGGTAAGAATGCTTAGTCTATGATAATGCATCCCTTACCGCCCTTTCACCACAACATGCTTTCCCCGTTCCAGCGTATACTCCTTCCCGGCCGCCTTCAGCACGCCGCCGTCCTTATCCGTATACACATCCAGCACGCCGTCCTTCCAGTCCATCCACACCGTCCCTTCATTCACAGGGAAGCTGCAGGAAAAACTGTCAAACAGCTCCAGCTGCGGCTCCACCGCAAAGGTTTCATAGGCCGTCCCTGTGGGCCTGACACCCATGCAGTACCTGCCCAGCAGATAGATGGGGCTCGCCCCCCAGGCATGGCACAGGCTCTTGCCGTATTTATCCCCGTACATGCCGTACTGCTCTTCCTCCGGCTGTTCCGGCTTGTATTCCTCCCAGAAGGTATCCGCGCCCCGCTCCAGCATACCTCCCCAATAGCTTTTTAACGTATCCATCACCACGTCAAAGCGTCCCAGCTTTGCCAGCGCTTCCAACTCGTAGAACTTGAAATACGGCGTAGTGATCGCGGCAACCTCCTCATTCAGAAGAACCTTATGAAGGATGCTTTCCGTTTCCGCCTCATCCGCATAACCGAACAGCACGGCAAAAATATTGGCATGACGCGTTACATTCCTGCGCCCTGACTGATAGCTGTCAATAAAAGCGCCCTTTTCCTCATCCCAGAAAAACTGTCTGATATTTTTAAGAAGTGCCTCCTTCCGGACGTCAAATTCCTCCGCATCCAGCCCCAGCAGCCTGCGCACGGAAGCCACAGCCTCGTAGCTTCTGGCCAGCAGCTGCTGCTCCGCGCACAGTGTCCCTTCCTTGTCCAGCTCCGCCCAGTCAATATAGATCCAGTCGCCTTCCCTCCCGTATATAAAGCCCTGCTCATCCGTCTGATCCATGCAGTAACGCAGAAGGGATTCCATCCTGGGATATACCATGCGGATAAAATCCAGATCCCCCGACATGTTATAGTAATTTTCCAGGCTGATAATCCAGTACATGGAATAATCCACAATTGTATTGATATGCTCTATCACCGGATCATTTCCCCGCAGCGCCAGAATCGTCCGTTTGCAGATATCCTTGTCAAAAAACAGGTACTGGTTAATAAAATAGCTCTGATACGCATCTCCCGACCAGATCCAGCGATCCCTTTTCACCCCGTCCAGGAAAAAAATGCCGCTGGCCAGCCGGAACGTGGTATCCGCAACCTCCCAAATCCTGTTTATCAGCCCGTCACTACAGGAAAAGCTGCTTCTTTTCGGGAAATCCACATATTTATACAACGCTTCCACCGTAACCAGCGAAGCGTTTTCCCCCTCCGGTATAAAAAGATAACGGAAAGCCCTGAGCTTGGTATGATAGCGCTGCCCGGACTCCCAGCGCCCGAACGGGAAAGCTCCACAGTCCGCCTCTCTTTCAGGCCCGCTGGCACAGCCCGCCGGTACACTGTCCTTTTTCCCCGGGATTTCCAGTACCTGCTTCAGATAACACAGCTGCGTATCCAGCGCCTCCGTCCGGGATTCCCCGTAGCACAACGTCATCTGATCCGGCCTCTCCTCCCCGTTTATTTTTATCAGCGTATCCGCCGTCAGCTCCCTGCCGAAATCATACAGCACTCCCCCGTTCACCCGTTCTGTGGAGACAGGCCGGCATAATTCCTGCGTATATTCGAATATCTGGGGATCCTGTTGTGCCCTTACATACATGTCATTCCATCCCACCGGCACTTCGGGCGCCGCAAAATCCGTTACAGTCCAGTTCTTTCCCGAACGGATTACCTCTCCCTCCACATAGATGCAGGGAAGCCCGGTACGGTTTCCTATTACCACATCAATCCCTATTTCTTTTGCAGGACAGGAAATCCATTCCCCGATCGTATACTTTTTTTCCTGATAAAAGGGCTGTCCTTCCGGGAACCAGGACGGCGCCTTCTCCTCCCATTTTACCAGCACGTGGCCGATTCCCTTTGCTGTCACCCGAAATGCCGTCTCCTTTTCCAGCCGGCAGGACGCATGGAAAACCACATGATGGCGGCAGTCCGCTATATGCCAGTAGGCCGGCCAGAAAAAGCCCCGCTCCTCCCTGTCAAAATTCTGGCACATGCCGTGATAAATCTCAAAATCTCCGGGATACCATATCCAGTTCGCCATATTTTCCCCTTTCATAGCTGTGCAGCCGCTTTGCAGTCAGCGTTTTCTTTCCGCAATAAGGCCTTTTCTTATCCGCCGCACAACCGATTGTACTTTTATTTACAGCTATTATATAATAAGCCATGGGAGCTTCTAAACGTCCGATTCCCGTTTCCGGCTCCCATACTACGCCCAAAACCCAGTTGCTTCCTTACACATATTTCACAGGAGAACCGATGAAAAAACAGAAAAAAGCTTCCGTTTCCTCCGAGCAGGCCGTGGATATGCTGGTCCATAATAACTGGACCGCCTCTTCGGATCATCTGACAATTATAACGCCGCTGACCCTGTTCTATAAAATCAGGGATGAAAAAACAGGGAATCTCCTGCACGCCGCAGTCTATCCCGGCGCCATGAGCTGCGATTACCAGCCCAACAACGCCGCCCTGCACCAGCACGACCATTTTGAGCTGATGTATGTGCTTGACGGTGAGCTGACAAATAAAATCGAACGGATTTCCTATACCTATAAAAAAGGGGATGCCTGCCTTCTGAACCGCAACACCCGGCATACGGACATCCCGGGCCAGCGCTGCAGCGTAGTTTTTATCAACTTCCATGCGCAGTATATCCTGGAGCTTATGGAAAAAGATGTGCTTTTTGAATTAAGCCCCCAAATCACGCCCCCGGGCGGGGCTATCCATGATTTCCTGCGCTCCAACCTTCAGGGAGAGGAACGTTTTGCCAGAAATTATCTGGAATTTTCCTCCACCCTGCATTCCCTTGCCGCTCCGTCCGTAAGCCCTGCGGAGACGATCATTGACCAGCTGCAGCAGGAAATGGTGAGTGCCCGGCCCGGCTATTCTTACCTGCTGCGCGGCCTGCTGCTGCGCCTGTTCCACACCCTGGAGGACAAGACCAGATTCCACTGCAATTTCATGCGCCTGGATTCCAGCAATGAGGAATTTCTGTTCGCCCGCATTTCCAACTGCCTGGAGGAAAGCCACGGCAATATCTCACGCCCGGAGCTTTCCCGGGCGCTGCATTATAATGCGGAATACCTGAACCAGATTGTAAAACGGCGCACAGGTGCCAGTCTGCTGAAGCTGGCCGGACAGTACCGCCTGGATCATGCCAGGCAGCTTCTTACGAAGACGGACAAAAGCGTCACCGCAATTGTTGAGGAGCTGGGCTTCTCCGGCACCTCCCATTTCTATAACCTTTTCCGCAGGGAAACCGGCATGTCCCCCCTTGAATACCGGGAAAAAAATTCATAAAAAATACGGCGCACCGCAGATATCCTTTCTGCATAGCCGCCGTATTTTTCATATCAGATAAATACCTTTTGATCTCCTGTTTTCATTTATGGCACACCCTCATGGGAAGCTTACCGGTTTTTCGCCTTTGACAGATACTCGCTTAAAAGCTTAACCAGCTTTTCAATCTCAATAGGCTTGGTGGTATGGGCGTTCATCCCTGCATTGAGGGAGCGTTCCACATCCTCCTTGAATGCGTTGGCGCTCATGGCGATAATGGGGATTTCCTGCGCGCCCTTTTTACCGCTCTTTCTGATTTCCCTGGCAGCCGTAAGACCGTCCATTACAGGCATCTGTATATCCATCAGAATCAAATCATAATACCCAACCGGCCTTTTCAGATAGCTCTTCAGCGCTTCCTTTCCGTTCTTCCTGCGTTCCACCTGAAAATCGTAGCTGCCCAGCAGTGTCTGGGCAATCTCCGCGTTGAGATCATTGTCCTCCGCCAAAAGGATCCTTTTTTCTTTATAGGAAACGCCTTCCTGCGCCTCTGCCTGATCCTTTTGTTCCTCATTTTCCCGGCACTCGGATAATTTCATGGGAATGGTAAAATAAAATTCCGAACCGGCCCCCACCTGGCTTTCTATCTGGAGGGTGCCTCCCAGCAGCTCCACCAGATTCTTGCAGATGGCAAGCCCCAGCCCTGTGCCGGGCACTCTACTGATATTTTCCCCATCTCCCTGTTCGAACGCTTCAAAAATCACATCCTGGTTATCCTCACTGATGCCACAGCCCGAATCTTTGACACGGAATGTGAATTCCGCCTGTTCGTCGTCCCCGGGCGTCTCCTCCGCAATCAGTACCACCATCCCCATGGACTGGGTAAACTTAATGGCATTGCTCAGCAGATTGCCCAAAATTTCCCGCAGGAAAACCGGATCTGAAACCACGCCGGAATGCCGGATGCTGATAGCCCGTGTCAGGCCGACCCCGCTCCTGGAAGCGGAGAAGCTGTATTCGCTGATGATTTCCTCCAACAGCGAACGCAGATCAAAGGCAGTCTCCCGGCATTCCATCTTCCCGCTCTCAATCTTGGACATATCCAGCACATCATTCACCAGCATCTGCAGATGCTGCATGGAAAGCTTCATTTTATCCAGACAGTCCGTAATTTTGTCTTTGTCGTCCAGATTCAGCCTCGCTATATCGATCATACCCATAATACCATTCATAGGCGTGCGGATCTCATGGCTCATCTTTGACAGGAACCCTGTTTTAGCCGCATTGGACTGGATCGCGACCGCCAGCTCCATCTGCGCTTCCTTCAGACGTTCCCGTTCCGTCACATCAAGGAAGGTAAACTGGACGATGGCAGCGCCTTTATCCTCCATAATCCAGTTGGCGGTTCCCTCGATGGTAGTGGAGCCTCCGTCCTTCTTCGTCAGGTTGAAACGGACCTCCCTCTGTTCCCCCGGCTTGCCCAGGGAATGCATGAAGGCGCCGATCTTCGCCAGACAATTCTGGTGTTCGTCCTGCGGATTCTCATTAAACAGCTGCTTTTCGATATCCGCTTCATTTTTTTCATCCAGAACATCAAGCGCAATCCGGTTAATGCTCAGGATTTTATTACTTCTGATATCCACCTGAACGATTCCGCAAACCGCCGTATTATACAGAAGCTTATAGAGCCTGTCATACCTGTCGCGCTCCGCCTCCACCTGCTGCAGCGCACGCTTTCTTTCCGTGGTATCCATAAAGGTGCTCTGAATCAGCGTCTTTCCGTCCGGCGTGATGATTACCTTCGCCACTCCCGTTACCCAGCGTACACCGTCATGCTTTGTATAAACCCGGTGTTCAAATTTAACGCACTCCCCTTCTTTTTTCAGTGAAAGAAGCGTGCGCCGAATATAATCCGCATCCTCAGAAACAGATACCTCGGGAAGCGTCTGCGCCGTCTGCCTGCGGAACTCCTCCATGGATTCATATCCCAGCATCTGGAGCGCCTCGCTGTTGGCATTATAACAGCGCAGTGTGTTATCCTCTATTTCATACTGCACTATTCCGCAGACCACGTTCTGGTACAGCTTATTATAATAATCACGTTCCTTCTTAAGCTGTTCTTCATACTCCTTAATCAGAGAAATATCCGTAACAATACACTGCAGTTCAATGTGATGCTCCTGCCGGAATACCACGGCCTGCATGGAACACCAGCGGCTCATCCCATCCTTCTGCCACAGGCGGCATTCCGCCTTAAGAAGCCTGCCGTCTGAAACAGCCATCCGGATTTCGTCCTTTAATTCCACCCAGTCCGAGGCGTGAAGAAGGTTATCGAAACGATTATGTAAATCCAGGCGCATTTCCTCTGCTGAATAACCGATTAGGTCAAAAAAGCTGTCGTTTGCATATTCTATTACCAGTATATCGTCAAATCTCAGACGGAGCACACCGCCCGGGACGCTGTCCGTCAGATGCTTCAGGTCGAACTTGGCCGCCTCCAGACGCTTGGTAATGTCAAACATGGATACCAGAACCCCCTTGGGGGTATGAGCATGGTCAAAATACGGACGGATCCGCACCAGCCAGATTACGTTATTCTGATCCGTAATCTCCTTCTCCACAATTTTTCCCTGTCTTGACACATCGGTTACATCCTGTCTGAAGTCGGGATAGGAATCCAGAAAATTAATCTGGTTCACCGGACGTTCCAAATCCGTAATCCGCAGATTCGTATGCTGGAGCATAATGGGCGTAATTTTACGGATGTGCATCTTTTCATCCACATACAGCGCGCCCACATCCGCATTGAGCAGAAGGTTATCAAAGTCAGCATTGGCAGTGGTCAGCTCTACGATTTTATTCTGATATTCGGCATTTATCGTATAAAGCTCTTCATTGACCGACTGCATCTCTTCATTGGTGCTCTGCAGCTCCTCATTGGATGCCAGCAGCTCTTCATTGGTGGCCTGCAGCTCTTCATTGCGGGACTCAGATTCCTCCACCGCCAGCTTCAGGTTCCAGTTGCTCTCATTCAGCGCGGTCTCCAGCGCCTGGATCCGGCTGTCCTTCAGTTCCCGCAGGTCCAGCAGGTTATCCACCTTCTTCGGCTTTTCCTCCGCCTTGATCTGTACCAGATAATATTCCCCTTCTGTCAGATTAAAATAGCGCACCTTAACGCACAGGATTTCATTGGGATAATCCGACAGGCCGGTAGCCCGCCTTTCCACGATGCCGTCCGATATCTTCCGGGAATCCAGCAGCATACTATTGATAAAGGCAGCCAGGCTGGGGGAGAAAAAAGAATTAAGCCCTCCGTCAAACTGTCCGTCCTGCATCCTCATATACTGTCCGCCGCCCTGGATTACCTGTACGACCTTACAGTCCTCATTCAGCAGCACCGATGGTCCCGCCATGGCAAACAGCAGCTTCTCGGAAATGCCTGTAGAACGCAGGCCGTTTTGCACACTGCGCTCCCTCTTGCTCCGTTCCGGCTGATGCGTTAAAAAGTTCCCGCTCATATTCAACGCAGGGTACATGGAAATATCTTTCTTTGCATAGTTCTTGTTTTTGGAATAAATCTTCCATTTCTTGTCCAGCAGATTGTAGGCCTCGTCCATATCACCCATGGATTCACTGCTGCCCAAAAACACATAACCGTCCTCTGCCAGAAGCTGATAAAATGCCGCCAGCGCCTTCTGCTGCATCTCCGGCTTCACATAAATGAACATATTCCGGCAGACAATCAGATCCAGCTTGGAAAAAGGAGCATCCCTGAAAATATTATGCTTTGCGAAAACTATCATTTTACGGATTTTTTCACCGACCAGATAACCGCCGCTGGTATGCTCGAAATACTGATCCAGCATTGCCTGATCCATGTTTTCCAGAAGGCTTTCCGAATATATTCCCTTCTGCGCCGTGGCTATTGCATTCTGATCCACGTCCGTGGCAAATATCTTGACGTCTGCGGAAATATGCAGGAATTCCATGCATTCGCAGAGCAGGATTGCCAGGGAATACGCCTCCTCGCCCGTGGAACAGGCGATGCTCCACACACGGATCGCTTTCTTTTTCTTTAAGATCGGGATAATTACATTCTCTCCCAAATGGCGGAACGCTTCCTCATCCCGGAAAAAAGAGGTCACTCCGATGAGCAGATCCCTGTATAGCTGTGCCCGCTCCTCCTCCGTGGAGAGAAGATAGTCCAGATACTCTCCCATCCCATGGAATTTATTGAGGGCAATACGCCGCTCGATCCTTCTGTAAATCGTATTCGTCTTATAGATGGTAAAATCAATATCCGAATACAGGCTGATGGCATTGAGTATACAGGAATAATCCTCAGCCAGTTCCATATGCTCCAGCTCATCCTGGTGCATGGACTGAATGTGGGGATTTTTCAGATATTCCCTCAGTGAAGAGCCGATTTTCGACACATTCAGGGTCAAATCCACCATACCTGTGGAAATGGCGCTCTGCGGCATGGATGCATACTGGGCCTCGCTCGGCTTCTGGACAATTACAAGCCCGCCGTTTTCTTTGACAGATCCAATCCCGATGGCTCCGTCTGAGCCGCTTCCTGACAGAATAATAGCCACGGCATGCACATCGCTTACCGAAGCCAGTGATTGAAACAGCAGATTAATGGGCAGGTAAAGCTGGTTCCGGTCATGGACCGATTCCAGATGGAACCGTCCTTCCTTTATGGTCAATGTTTTTCCCGGATGATTTAAGTAAATGTGATTCGGCTTGGGTTCTGCTCCCTCTTCAGCCAGCTGCACCGGCAGTTTGGAGGATTTCTGCAGTATCTTATCCATCAGGCTCACGGCATCCGGTGACAGATGCTGGACAACAATAAAAGACGCCCCTGTGTCCACCGGCATATTCTGAAATAACTCCTGTAAAGCCTCCACACCTCCTGCGGAAGCCCCCACTCCGACATAGCATCGCACTTTCTGCTGATCCGGCCGGAAATTCTCCGCCGGTTCAGCTCCCTTCTCTCCCATGATATGCTCCTTTCCCCCATCAAAAAACACCTGACAGGGCTTTTACTCCATCAAGTATTCTTCCATTGTATCATCTTTTTTGATATCTTGCACATAATTTTAACGATCTGACATATTTCCTGGAAGAATTCTGGTATTTTTCAGTACAGGTGCGTCCGCTCTGCCTGTTTACCACGCAGGCCGCCGCGCAGACCGCAAGAAAGTGATTCAGGAATGCCAGAATCGATCCCAAAAGGCGGAAACGGGCCGCATTTCTGCCGCCCGTTTCCGCAGTAGCCCGGTGCAGCTTGAAACCGTCACCGTCTTTCTTTTATATGAAATGCCTTTGCGCCGGGATAAACCGCGCTGTTTCCCAGTTCTTCTTCGATTCGAAGCAGCTGGTTATACTTTGCCACGCGCTCCGATCTGCTGGGCGCGCCGGTCTTGATCTGGCAGGTATTCAGTGCAACCGCCAGGTCTGCAATGGTAGTATCCTCCGTTTCGCCGGAGCGGTGGGATACAATTGCGGTATAACCCGCGTTATGGGCCATTTTAACCGCTTCCAGAGTCTCGGAAACACTTCCGATCTGATTGAGCTTGATCAGGATGGAATTGCCGCAGCCCAGGGAAATACCTTTGCCAAGACGCAGTGTATTGGTAACAAAAAGGTCGTCTCCTACCAGCTGTACCCTATCCCCCAGCTCCTTTGTCATCATCTGCCAGCCTTCCCAGTCCTCCTCGTCCAGACCGTCTTCTATGGAATAGATGGGATACTTCTCGCAAAGCGCTTTCCAGTGAGCCACAAGCTGCCCGGAGGTAAATTTCTTCCCGCTCTTGGGGAGCAGGTATTCCCCTTTCTTTTCTCCCTTCCATTCGCTTGACGCCGCGTCCATGGCAAGGACAAAATCCTTTCCAGGCTCATAGCCGGCTTTCCGTACCGCCTCCAGTATTAACTGAATCGCTTCTTCATCACTGGACAGATTCGGCGCGAAGCCGCCCTCATCGCCTACGGAAGTTGCAAGCCCGCGGGACTTCAAAAGCGCTGCCAGCGCATGAAACACCTCCGTGCACCAACGCAGGCCTTCCCGGAAGCTTTCCGCCCCCACAGGCATGATCATGAACTCCTGTACATCCACCGTATTCGCCGCATGCGCGCCGCCGTTTAAGATATTCATCATCGGCACAGGCAGCCGGTTTCCTGAAACGCCGCCCAGGAAACGATACAGCGGCAGCTCCAGGGCTGCGGCAGCCGCTCTCGCACAGGCGATAGATACCGCCAGGATCGCATTGGCACCCAGATTGGATTTATCCTCGCTTCCATCTGCGTCAATCATAGCCTTATCCACGCCATAGGTATCGGAAGCGTCCATTCCCTTCAGCGTGTCGCAAATCACAGTATTGATATTATGTACCGCCCTGGTCACACCTTTTCCGCCGAAACGGCCCTTGTCGCCGTCCCTCAGCTCCAGCGCCTCAAACTCTCCGGTGGATGCGCCGCTGGGGGCCGCTGCGCGCCCCATAGCGCCGCAGGCCAGCGTTACCTCAGCCTCCACTGTGGGATTGCCCCTGGAATCAATAATTTCACGGCCGGTTACTTTTTCAATTTCCAGTTTTTTCATATTCGAATATTCTCCTTTCATAAGAATTTCAAAATCTTTTTGTCATTCACCACCATACAGGACTGCAAAAAGATAGGATTCAGATAATTCCTACCTCTTTAGTATGATTTATCTAAATCCTATTATATTCCTCTTTCCGTTATAACGCAACAGCCCCTGCGCACCATAAATGATAAATCTTTCCTGATAGCTATGGCAATTCACAGGCTTAAGCTGCCCCGATTCAGCTGATATAAAGAATCGGCGTATCCCCCAGAACCCTTCTGATTTCCCTCCGGAGGAACTCTTCCGCCTCAGCCCTGGCCTCAGGACGGTAACAATACCTCCCCCTGCCCCGCCCAGTCATCAGCTCCTGCTGATACAAATCCGGCGCCTTGGGAAAAGCATCCCCATTAATTGCCCGATGCACATAGCTGTATGTCATAAGAATTATCTCCAGGAACATTTCCTTTTTCATTTTAGGGGAAAGGCTCTGTGCGAGCTCCTCCAAAAGTCCAGTATACAGCCCCTTCCAGCCCTCCACCAGAATCACCGGCGCAATCAGCAGCCCGCAGGGATAACCGGCTTCACACATACGGTTTACCGCTCCGATCCGCTCCTTCAGGGAAGAGGTTCCCAGTTCAATCCGGCTGATAATTTCCTGCGGATTCACACTCATCCTGAAGATTATTTTTCCTCTATGCTCCAACGCCAAAAGCGGGTCAACCATATGAAACTTGCTGGGAAAAGTCAGGAACCCCTCCCCCTCCCTGGCAAACCGGGGAATCGTATAAAGCAGATTTCCTGTTATCGTATTTTCCAGCACCAGATCACTGTTGCTGCCGATTTCATAAGTCCGTCCCGGCTCCTTCGCCGATCGCCTGATAATCCGGTCCAGCATGCTCTCCCGGTTTACAAACAGCCTCAGATACGCGCATTTATTATAATTACACACAAGATAACAATAAAGGCACATGGCAGTACACCCCGAAGACGTATAAGGCACCAGATAATCCGAAACCTTATGATTTTCCGTATATTTATGTGTCTTTCGGATTCCCACGATCAGATTTCTTTTCATACGCCCAAATTCCGAATTCGGCTTCTCCTGCATCTCCTTTATAGAATTATGGCTCTCAATCGGTATCCAGGGCACCCCCGCAAATTTCTCCTCCAACTGCCTCCCCAGCTCATAATTCATACTCTCAGGTTCATAATAAACGGCATCAAATGATATCTCTTTCACTTTCCCCTGCTTCCCCCGGACACTCACGCCACATTGTATCCGGCATACTGATTCTGTAACTGTCCGGCACCTTAACAGTTTCTGCCGGGCAGCCGCTTCATTTTCACAGAATTAGTATGCGCCATCTCCCCGAAATCATGTACTGACATAAATCATAAACTATTACCCTTCCTGATAAAAATATAAAATAACCCTGCAGAAAAAAGCGGCGGCGGCATCCCTGTACATCCCGCCATTTTCAGACACGAAGAAAGGCCGCGGAATCCATCCGCGGCCTGCCGTAACTTTCTTTTCTGCGGCGATACGCCGCAACCTGATTATATCTATTCCAGAATCTTTCTGTTATACTTTTCTTTCTTCTTATAAACCTCCTGGCCGCCGTGCAGCTCCTGCCTAAACTCCCTGAGCCGCTGCTCCTTCTGAAGGATACGCTGTGCGCCGATGGTATTGTACCGGTAGCTTTTGAATATATGTGAAAGGCTGATGCGGACATACTCCATTCCCTGAGCCATGGCAATATCCACCTTCATCAGAGAAAGCAACAGCATGTGATATGCCTTACTCCAAAAGCCTTTTCCCGCCTCCGTCTCCCTTACCAGCCAGGCAAAAAGCAACAAAAGAAAAACGCCGTCCAACAAAACAAAAATTGTTCCCATCATAATCCTCAACCTCTTTTCCATCATTGAAACGCTGTTTACGGGAACCATGTTTTTCCTTATGTCTATATGCTAATCATAGCCTTTTTGCAGGGAAGAGTCAAGGATTCCGGCACATTTTGGCTGTGAAAAAACAGCCGCTTTTCTTATTCTTCCGAATCTGTCAGCAGACTTTTATAACGCCTTTAACGATATCCGCTTTGTTATGAACGCAGGAATCCAGCGCATTTTTTATGTCATCCAGCTCAAAGTAATCGGTAACGATGTCCTTGATACGGATTTTCCCTCCTGCCACAGCCTCAATGGCCATAGGGTAAATATTCCGGTAGCGGAATACGGTCTTAAAGGTCAGTTCCTTATCCAGCGCCATGCCGATGGGCAGGGTCATCTCACCTGTTGCGCTGTAGCCAACAAATACGATAACAGCGCCTTTTTTAGCCGCACGGATCAGCTGGGACGCGGTAATCTGGCTGCCCGCCGTCTCGATTCCCAGGTCTGCGCCTTTTCCTCCGGTCAGTTCCCTGATCCGTTCCACCGCATCCTCTTCTTTTCCGTTAATCACATAGTCCGCGCCCAGCTCCAGCGCCTTATCCAGACGCTTCTGCATCACATCCACCACAATGATTTTGGAAACGCCCATAGCGCGCAGTGAAAGCAGCGTACACAGACCAATACAGCCCGCTCCGGTCACAACCGCAGTCTGGCCCAGATGTGCGCCTCCCTGGTTCGCCGCATGCATGCCTACTGCAAGAGGCTCAATCAAAGCGCCCTCCATGGTGCTCACATTCTCCGGCAGCTTAAAGCAAAGCCCTGCTTCATGCGCCACATATTCCTGAAATACACCGTCCACAGGCGGTGTGGCAAAGAAAATCACATCCTCGCACAGATTATATTTTCCTTCCTTACAATGCTCACAGTGGCCGCAGGTCTTTCCCGGCTCCAGAGCCACCCTGTCGCCCACCTTTAAGTCCGTGACGCCCGCGCCTGTCTCCACTACGGTGCCGCCCGCTTCATGCCCCAGTACAAAAGGCGGTTCCACGACAAAATCCCCGATCCTTCCTGATTCATAATAATGCAGATCAGAACCGCAAATACCCACGTACTCCACTTTTACCAGCACCTCATTATCCGCCGGCACGGGAATGGGACGTTCCTGAATCTCTACCTGGGAAATCCCTGTCATAACCGCCGTTTTCATAGTTCCTTCCATTGCTAACCCTCCTGTATGCAACCATTTAGAAGATAAAATCCTCCAATTTTACTACAATTATATCATAGCCGGGTTTCAGAAAAGACGCCAGTCAAATATGGGGATTTATTTGTCAAAAATGTGCAAAACCGTCCGTTGCAACGGCTGCTGAAAAACTGCGGGCGGCAATAATGGCGGCGCCGCAAACCGAGGGGATAACCGTCAATCGCGATGGTAGAGGTCTCTTGTGTAGACCTTGTCCCATATTCCGGCACGTCCCTGTAATTGACCAGGAGCTGCTTGGTATCCTTGGGAAGGCAGTAACCGCCGCAGCCAAAGGAAGGATTGTTGTAGTGGGTGCCTATTCTGGGGGCCAGGCCCACGCCCTCTATGATCTGTTTTGTATTCAATCCTCTGACTTCCGCATAGGTATCCAGCTCATTAAAAAAAGCACACTCTCAGCGCTAAATACGTATTGGCAAAAAGCTTTACCGCTTCTGCTTCCGTCGGGTTGATAATCAATGTCGGTATATCTTTTTTGACAGCCCCTTCCTGAAGCAAATTTACATACAGGCCGGCTTTCCTGTTTATCTCCTCATCTTCCTCCGGGACTCCTTCAATTATTCGGGACGGATATAAGTTATCATACAATGCATAAGTACCCTGCCTTTTGATTTCCCGTCTGATCAGAAATAAATTAAACTGTCGTATCTTTTCCATTTTGTTCATGCTTTCTGCCACTCTGTCCATTCCGTCTTCCCGGTTTCCTTTATATAATGAATATATTGGCATATCCGCCGCGCCGTTGCTTTTTTCCGCACTTAAAAACTGGCGCATTTCAAAGGAACGGCAGGCGGAATCCGGTTGATTTCATTTAACAAGATACACAGGAGGGGACACATGAAACCAAACAAACATTTAAAAGAACTGGACGGCCTTCGCACCAGATTATATGATTCGGAGCTGAAGCGCCGTGAAGAAGAAAACAGAAGCTATATGATGCATCTGGAAAACCGCTTTCTTCTGCTTAATTTCAATCTGGAGGCCGGAAGGGATACTTCCGACAACGTCATAGAAGGAATGCACGGCGGCTGGGAATTTCCCACCTGCCAGCTGCGGGGACACTTTCTGGGGCACTGGCTGTCCGCTGCCGCCATGCGTTATCATGCTGTGGGGGACAAGGAAATCAAGGCCAAAGCCGATGCGATTGTGGACGAGCTGGCGGAATGCCAGAAGGCAAACGGTGGACAATGGGCCGGACCGATTCCGGAAAAATACCTGTATCGGATCGCCCAGGGAAAGCAGGTATGGGCGCCCCATTATACAATCCACAAGGTATTTATGGGCCTGCTGGACATGTATGAATACGCGGGAAATGAAACCGCGCTGGAAATTGCTGAAAATTTTGCGGACTGGTTTTACGACTGGACCGGACGTTTCAGTCGGGAAGAAATGAATGATATCCTGGATTTTGAGACCGGCGGCATGCTGGAAATCTGGGTGGAGCTTTTTGCCGTTACCGGAAAAGAAAAATATAAGACGCTGATGGAGCGTTATTACAGGGAGCGTCTGTTCGATCCGCTCCTTCGCGGAGAAGATGTGCTGACAAACATGCATGCCAACACCACCATCCCCGAAGTCATCGGCTGCGCCCGCGCTTATGATGTGACAGGGGATGAAAAATGGCGTACCATAGCGGAGAATTACTGGAAGCTTGCCGTAACGGACCGGGGAATGTACGCCACCGGAGGACAGACCTGTGGAGAAATCTGGACGCCTATGAAACGCTTAAGCGCGAGACTTGGACAAAAAGGACAGGAACACTGCACTGTTTACAACATGATGCGGCTTGCCGGATTCCTGTTTCGCTGGACCGGGGATCCCTCTTATGCGGATTATCAGGAACGTCTTCTTTACAACGGCCTGATGGCGCAGGGGTACTGGCAGAGCACTTTAAGCCACGGCTTTACCAGCCCTTACCCTTCCCATGGGCTTCTTACCTATTTTCTTCCCATGCAGGCAGGCAGCCGCAAAGGCTGGTCAAGCCAGAAAAGCGATTTCTTCTGCTGTCACGGCACGCTGGTGCAGGCCAACGCCGCTTTCAACAGAGGACTCTACTACCAGTCGGAGGATACGCTCTACGTCTGCCAGTACCGTGACAGCCAGGTTACCTTTAGCATAAAGGATACTCCTGTCACCCTGCTGCAGAAACAGGATCCGCTCACAGGCAGTTCCCACCTTGCAAGCACCTCCTCGGAAAAACAGTCCGTACTGGAGGACACCCGCAAGTATCCTTCCCAGCCGGACTGTTTGGTTCCCTGTCTGAAAATTGAAACGGCAAAGGCGGTGGAAATGACCCTCCAGATCCGCATCCCCTGGTGGATTGCAGGCGAAGCACAGATTCTGGTAAACGGCGAAGAAATCTGGCGCGGCAGCGACGCCGTCTCTTTTGTCCCGCTGAACCGCACCTGGAAGGATGGGGATGTGGTGCGCATCCTGCTGCCGAAAGCAGTAAAGGCATGCCCCCTGCCCGATGATGAAACTATGACGGCCTTCCTTTACGGTCCCGTAGTGCTGGCGGGTCTTACCGACGAGGAGCGCACACTGCACGTTCCCGACCTCTCCCGTCCGGAACAAATCCTTGTCCACGATAACGAACGGGAATGGGGAAGCTGGAAATCCACCTTCCGCACCACCGGCCAGGAACGGGGCATCCGTTTTATCCCGCTGCATGATGTGGGCTATGAGCCATACAGCATTTATTTCCCTGTAAAATCAGACAGGTAAAAAATATAGCCTTCGGCTGCATGTCAGCCAGGTAAAACACAGTTTCCGGGCGCATGCCTGACAGGTAAAAATCATGGCTTCCGGCTGCATGCAGCCTGTTATATCAGGCCAATCAGCTCCCGGCAGCTGCCATCCCGCAAAAATACGGGTATCACGGAAAGCGGCGCCTTTACGGAAACCGTCTGTCCTCCCTCATAGGCCGTACCGTCATGAAGCAGCGTCCAGGTATGGCCTTCCGGGAGGTAAACCGCTCTTTCCATCGCATCCTCGTACAAAACCGGGGCTACCAGCATATCGCTTCCGAACATATACTGTTCTTTCATTTCCCAGCAGCACTCCTGTCCGGGAAATTCATAAAACATGGGGCGCATCACCGGCCTGCCGTACTGATGCGCTTCTTCCATCAGCCGCCTGGTATAAGGCCTCATGGCATCGCGCAGCCGGATATAGGCTGCCAGTATCTTTTCATTTTCCTCCCCGAAGCTCCATACCTCATTGGGCCCACCCGTATGCTGATGCTGTCTGCCGTCCTTTCCCGTCACTCTTTCTGCAGGAAGCCGGTCGCCGTGAAGGCGCATCACCGGGCAGAAGGTTCCCCACTCAAACCAGCGGACCAACAGCTGACGAAAGGCCGCATCCTCCGGATCCCCTCCCGTAAAACCGCCGATATCCGTTGTCCACCAGGGAATTCCCGCAATCCCCATATTCAGCCCCGCGCATACCTGCCTGCGGAAGGTTTTCCAGTCGGAGTGGATATCCCCGGACCAGACAAGAGCCCCGTACCTCTGGCTCCCGGCCCAGGCACAGCGCACCAGGTTCACCGGCTTCTCCACCCCTTCCCTGCGCAGCCCCTCATAAAAGGTCCGCGTAAACAGCTGGGGATACAGATTCCCCACCTGCGCCTGCGTTCCCATCCTGCAGCGGTAATTGTCATAATCATAGGTGGTAAAGCCCGGCTCCGCCTCATCCAGCCAGAAAAGCCTGATCCCTTTTTCCAGATAATTTTTCCTGCATTTTTCCCAGAGATAATCTCGTGCCTGCGGATTCGTCACATCGGTAAAGGTACTGTTTTCATTAAAAAGCTTTGCCAGATCAATCCCCTTCTCCGCCTTAACCAACAGCCCCTTCTGCTTCATTTCCTCATAGTTTTCACTGGTCCAGGCCACCTCCGGCCATACGGAAACCATCAGCTGCACGCCAAGCTCCTCCAGCCTTTTCACCATTCCTTCCGGATCCGGGAAAAATTCCTCATCAAACCGGAAATCCCCCATTCTTGGCCAATGGAAAAAGTCACATACAATCACATCCAGCTTAATCCCCTTTTGATGATAGGTTTCGGCCACCGAAAGAATCTGTTCCTGGTTCCAATAACGCAGCTTGCACTGCCAGAAGCCCAGCCCATATTCCGGCATCATGGGCACCCTGCCCGTGACCGCTGAATAAGCGCACTCAATTTCATCCGGCGTATCTCCTGCCGTAATCCAATAGTCCAGCTGCTTCGTGCTCTGGGCAAACCACTCCGTAGTATTGGCCCCGAAGCTCACACGCCCCACCGCCGGATTATGCCACAGAAAACCATACCCCAGGCTGGAAAGCAGAAAAGGCACGCTTGCCTGGGAATTTCTCTGCGCCAGCTCCAGGTTGCAATACTTGATATTCAGAAAATCCTGCTGATACTGCCCCATCCCATACAGCTTTTCCTCCGGATCGGATGCGAAAGTCACAGCCAGCTGGTAATCCCCGCCGATGACCGGCTTGAAAAAACGGCTCCTCCGGTTGAGCGCGCCATCCTCTCCCGCCTCTGCCAAAAGCAATTTCCCCTCACTGTTGTAAAAAGAAAGCACAGCGCCGGAATTTTTCCCCTTTTCCATCACCCCAATAATTTTCCCATTCCTGATTTCACTTCTCTCTTCCCCAACCGTGATTACAGCCTCCGCCCTCTCCTGCGGCAAAAGCGCATAATCCGTATCCTCCGGCTCCCGCAGCATGGCGCTTCTCACCCGCAGTCCGTTTTCTCCCCACGGCTCCACAATCAGCGTCTCTCCATCCCAACGGCAAACCAGCCTGTTTGCCTCCTGAAACATCCTCTCCATAACAATCCTCCCGTATCCTTTCCCCTGCAATCAATCCAATCCGTCTGCCCTCTGCAGCTCCAAAACCTCATGCAGGACCTCGCACCAGTTATTCCATAGCCGTTCATAATCCTCCCCCGAAATCACCCGCTCTTCCAAATCCGCAACACTGCGGATTCCCCGCTTTCTGCAGGCATCCGCACAAAGCCTGTAAGCCTCCCAGTCCAGCTCATCCTCATCCCAGACCAACGGAATCCTCTCAAGCCCCGCAAGCCAGGCCGCATAAGCCCGGGTATGCCCGTCCGTAAAAATAACCTGCCCATCCAGCTCCTTCACAGGCACCGCCTCAAACCCGGACAAATCCCCCGGCTCAAACCAACGCCCAATCTGCTCCAGCTTCTCCTCAGAAATATAGAACTGCGATGGCTGAATATCCACGATCCTCAAATCCCTGATCTCCATATTTCCTCCTCTCTACGCTAATAAACACGCTCGCAAACCTTCCATTATATCAAAGCAATATATCCACTCTTTCCCTGCCTTTAATATCCCCAGGACTCCCCCGACATCCCCCTCCTACAGTAAACGCCTAAAGCATCCTCAATCGAATTATACCATACTTCTCTCCTTTTTCCATATCGTTCCCCCTCCACATCCCCTTCCTTTTCTCCACAAAAAAAGCCGCCGCCTCAACTCTGCAATCCTACGATAACAAAGTCCACGCGACAGCTCATACCTACCCTTCAAAAACCACCACTATTTCATATCTATACATTCACGTCTCAATACCTTCCGGCCTCCAGCGCCCGGGGCAGCGGGCACAGGACGACGGAGGCACCTCACTTCCCCGATAGACCTCCCATTCACTCCCCCACTGACGGCTTTGTGAGCATCGTCCGGGTCAGCTTCGCCAAAGATACCCCTCCCATGTGCATATCCTCATCTCCAAAACGCATCACCAGATTCTGCCCTTTCTCCATAGGAAGCCATTCCGTCAGCCCCGGCCCATTTGGATTTCCGTTCTTAACAAAATTGGAGATATAATCTACCATGGCATTGGAAAGCTTGTAATCCCATTCCATAAAAGGCCGCCAACTGCCTTCCAGCGTACCAAATACATACCAGAGATCAGAGGAATGCCACGCCCCACAGCCATCTCCCGGAAGCTGCCTGCAAAAGAAATAATCAAAGCTTTTGCACTTTCCCTGATCACTTTGCAACCGCGCCCAGCTCTTTGCCATTCTATAAATAATGGGGGGTACGATATCCTCGCTGGTGGAGCCGCACAAATAAGGCACTGCATGCTGTCTCCCTGCTTTTGAAGCAGACTCCGCAGACTCCATAAGCATTCTTCCGTCCAGCACAGGGCCGCAGAAAGCCATTGCGTTCTTTTTTCCCTTGCACAATGCCTGAAATACCTCAAATAGCCGTTGTGGTTCTGCCCTGCGCAATGCATCCAAATCCGATGCCCCCAAACGCCTTTCCAGCTCCTGCCAGAACGGATATGCCTCACTGGCCGGCCGGGTGGAAAACAGCCTGGATACGCCTCCTCCGCTGAGCATGATAGCCCCGCAAAAAAGTCCTTTGGTAAGAGGCGTTACACACAGCTGCTGCACACTCATGGCTCCCGCTGACTGCCCCATAATGGTTATCCTGTCGGGATTTCCACCGAAGGCGGCAATGTTGCCACGCACCCACTGCAGTGCGCACAGCTGATCAAACAAACCATAATTTCCCGTAAAGCCAGCTTCCTCTGCAAGCTCCGGCAGCGCGCAGAAGCCCATGGGCCCCAGCCGGTAATTACAGGTGACCAGAATCACCCCACGCCTGCAGTACGCTTCCCCGGAAAAATGCTTCTCATGCCCGCAGCCTCCCTTAAATCCGCCGCCATGAATGTAAAAAAGAACCGGCAGGCCTTCAGCGTCCACGGGCGCCCAAATATTCAGAAACAGGCAGTCGTCGCTATAGGTATAGCTTTCGCCTTTTCGGAATTCATTATAATAGAAAGCCTTCTCAGGGACCTCCTCCTCATTATAAAAAGCCCTCGGCTGCCAGGAACAGTTTCCGAACCGTCCGGCATCATATATGCCGTCCCAATGGTCCACCTGTACAGGATATTCAAAACGTCCTGCCCTGGCATATCGGATTCCCCGGAAAACAGCCGTTCCGTCCTCCTTTCCGGGAATTCCACGCACCGGCCCGCAACCGGTCTGAACCAGATAATCCTCCATCATTTATTTTCACTATCCTTCCGATGACAGGCGGCCGGCATCCATGGAAAGCGTTCCATCACATCCTCCTCAAAGGCTCTCAGCTGCGCAAGGCTCTCCACAACAGCAGGCACATCTATTCTTTTTACAAGCTCATCAATTAGCCGCCTTCCCTCCTGCGCAAGCTCCTGCCTGCGTTCGGCGGTGGGAACAGGCGTTGTGGAAGCATGATCCCCGGGATCCCCAAAGCAGTAGCCGACGCTTCCGCTTTGATAGGCCAGATTGAAAATCCGGTTAAACGGCGCCACCGTCTGCGGCTGCATGGAGAAAAATTCCGTTGTAAGCGGCACATCCTCCAACCTTCCCAAAATATCATACGCCCCCAGAAACATACCGTCCAGCTTTTCCATAAATCCCAACGGGTTCTTCTGCATATCCTCTGACGAAAACAGATCCCTGGCCGCTCCAAACATTTGCATGGTCATATCCATATAAAGAATTGGTACCCCTGTTTCATCAAAAAAGTCACGAACCATAGGGCTGCAGGTCATATGGGCCGGCCCATGCAGGCTGATATAGATCTGCCGCTTAAATCCCTGACGCAGCAGGCTGCGCGCAATAGCTCCCAGATAATCAATCCCCTGACGTATGCTCACCTGTGTGGTCCCCCGCCCGCTGGCTGTAGCTCCCGCATAAAAATAGGGTAGCCCGGACAAAACCAGCCCGTCACAGGCTTCGGCCATCTTCAGCGCCACCGCCTCGCTGATTACCGTTTCACAGTCAAGTGGCAGGCCTCCGTGCATTTCCACCGTTCCCACCGGAACGATGATGATATCATTATTTTCCAGATAAGCTTCTACCTCACTGTTCAGCAGTTTCGGCAAAAATCTGCTTCTAAGCTCCATTTTTTTCTCCTTCTTTCTTCTCCAAAACAACCGCTTTTATTCCTCCGCTTTGCCGCCTTCCTTTGAGGCTGCCATCAATGCACGGATTTCCGGCGTGATATTCCATACGAATTTCAGGGAAACCCAGCAAAGCAGCAGGAACACGGCGGGCGTAAGGACTACCAGCGCCTTGATTCCCATCTGGACTCCCGCGGTCTGTGTTTCAGCCCCCGGCATATATCCAATGACACCAAGAAGCGCAACTGCGGCGGATGAGCCGATTGCCTGTCCTATACGGCGCATCAGATTGAAGGTACCATAAATAGAACCTTCCGTTCTCTTTCCGGTAACATATTCATTGTAATCAATCGCTTCACCAACCATACCCCACTGCATCAGCACCGTGATTCCGCCGAAACCACTGGCAAAAGCGGACACTGCCATATACACGAAAATATTATTGGGAAGGAGGAATAAGATAACATACAGGACAACGCTGATAAGCTGACTGGCGCGCACAGTTTTTTCCAGTCCCGCCTTTGCCACTACCTTGGGAACAAGCGCAAGGAAAATAAAGCTTAACCCCATGCTGAATACTGTCATAAGCCCCATCATACTCAGCGCTCCCAATACATCACGGTACATATAAATGCCCAGTGTGGTTCCCATATACTGCATAATACAATAGAAAAGCCCCTGCAGACACAATGCCACAAAAGCACGGTTCCTTTTAAATACCACAAGGATGTCGGTAAACTTGATGTCACTGGAATCCTTAATATCATCCTCCGCAGGTCTCATGTTTCGTTCACAGGTCCATTTGCAGCTAAGTATGCATGCTGCAAAACCGATGATTGCACATACCGTAACCCCGAGAGTATACCCCAGCTGTGGATTGGCTGTCATTTTGTCAATGATGACAGGGAACATTGCCATCGGAATCAGGTTGCCGATCATGGATCCAAAGCCCCTGGCACTGGAAAGATTCGCCCGCTCCGCATCATTCCCGGCCATCGCACTGAGCAGAGAGCCGTAAGGTATGTTGAACATGGTATAGCTGGCCTCATACAACAGATAAGTAACAAGCGCCACAAGCACCTTAGCCGCGCCATTAGCATAGGTAGGCGCTGTATACATAAGTATGGATGTAATAAGAAGAAGCGGCGTTGCACGTACCATCCACGGACGGAATTTCCCCTTGCTGCTGTGGGTACGGGCGAAAATCTTATCCATCAGCGCCCCCATGAGTGGATCATTAATCGCATCCCATATTTTCAGTATCAGGTACATGGAAGCAACTGCTCCCGTTGATAGGCCGGCAACCTCTGTATAATAGGGGGTCAGAAAAGACCCCATAACGGCAAAAGTCATACAGCCGCCCAGATCTCCCATGGCATAACCGATCAAGTTTTTTTTGTTCAGACTGCTGTGGGAGGATGAAACCGATGTTTTTCCCATTTTTTTCTCCTTTTCGTATTAAGCGGCTTGCTATTTCCCCTCCGCTTCCGTATACTCAAAGCATACGGTATTGGAATTACAATTAAAATTGTAAAAATTGCAAATAACATTGTGATTCCAGCAAACAAATCAGTCATATTGTATGTAATGCATAAATAAAAGAGGTGCTTTTTATGGAAATTCCACAACATATTTTGAATAACAAGCAGTTTTTGAAAAGCATAAGCATGCAAAAATTATATCAGGTTATACAGGGACTGGACAGCAGCGAGGGAAATCTCTACCAACAGCTCCCCATGTTCCAGCAGGGTGCGCAGATCAACCACGATATCAGCTATACCGCTGATATCGTGGAGCTGCATTCCCACACATTTTATGAAATTCTGTTTATCTGCCAGGGTGAAAATGTGCAGTACCTGTGGAATAACAACCGCTACCGCCTTCAAAAAGGGGACGTCATGCTCATACCTCCCGGTGTAACCCACAGGCCTCTTTTTGCAGGTGAGTTGACGGAGCCTTACGAACGTTATGCATTATGGATAGAACCGGATTTTTTCAAAAGCCATGCCGCCCAGTTTCCTGTGCTGGACTATGCCCTGGAACAATGCCGCCTGGCCGACAGCGGGCTGCTGCGGAGTACCTCCGCCACCTACTCCGGCCTTTATGCAGGCTTCAACACCCTCTGGCTGGAGCAGGAAGGCCGGCGGTTCGGCTGGGAGGCCGCCGTTGCCCTGGGTGCTGTCCATCTGATGATTCATATCAGCCGCACCTTTTATTACCGCAATGCCTCCGTGGCCCAGACAGAAAGTCGCAGCCTGTTCGACGATGTGTTCCAATACATTGACACACATCTGTGTGAAAAACTCACTCTGGAGTATGTTGCCGGTCAGTTCCATGTTAGCACCTCAACCATTTCCCATCTGTTCCGCAGGCAGCTGGACGTCTCCTTTTACCATTGTGTAATCCAACGCCGCCTTATCAATGCAAAAAATAAAATCCTGCAGGGAATGTCCCTCCAGGATGTATGGGAAGCCTGCGGCTTCACTGACTATTCCTCTTTTTACCGCCTCTTTAAAAAAGAATACGGCATATCTCCCAGAGAATTCCGTACGCTGAACCTGAGGGATTAAAATGCCCCGCAGCCATGGCATTCCATCCATAGCAACGGGGCCATATTTTATGCAAACCGAATCTTACATGGGGCTGCAGACCGCCACGGTTTCTTCTCCTGTGGCACTCCCAGGCTCGCCGACAGTTCTGCATACAGATAATCTTCCGACAGATTAAAAAACTTTTTATCCATGGCAGTATTCTTTTTTCCCTGCGACAAACGCTCCTCATTCCACATCCACAGAGTCTTGATAATCTTAATCCACTACCGGCAGTCACAGCTGCTTAACGCCTGCCTGTAATTTTGCTCTCACTGCCTCTCATCCGCCAGCCGCTCTCACACTTTACGGCTATCATTTCAGATGCTATACTAATAGCAAAAATACGGCCCCCATTACTGCCGCAAGGCGAGGTGATACATAATGATAGAAATACTGAACGGCACGCATGAAACCGTGGCCTACCGGGAAATGAAAGGGATTAAGGTTTTTCTCAACACAGATCCCGAAGACTTTCCTCTCCACTGGCACACAGCGCTGGAGCTTATCATGCCGATCCGAAACGACTATACGGCCCGGACCAACGGAGAAACCATCCATGTTGTCCCGGGCGACATACTGTTGATTCCCCCGGGAGAGCTGCATTCGCTTTTCGCTCCGCCTGAAGGGGAACGCCTGTTTATGCAGTTTGACTACTCCCTGCTTTGCAGCCTGACGGGCATGGATTCCCTCCTGCACACGCTCCGCCCTTACCGCCTTATCCGGGCCGGTGGACAAAATGGGCTGGCTGAAACTCTCCGTGAGTATCTGGAAGAAATCAAACAGGAATACACCAGTGAGGATCCTTATCGGGAGCCCAGCGTCTATTCCCTGTTTCTTCGTTTTTTTGTGGCTCTCGGACGCAGTGATATGGCCGAAGGGAATAAGTTCCCTGACATTTCCCCCAGCAAACAGCAGGAATATATAGAAAAATTCATGTCCATCTGTACCTATATCAATGACCACTGCACGGAAGATCTGAGCATTGAAAAGCTGGCTGCCAGGGCGGGCTTCAGCAAGTATCATTTTTCCCGGCTGTTCAAGCAGTTTACCGGCGTGTCCTGCTATGAATACCTCATCGGCAGAAGAATCGCCTATGCGGAACGGCTGCTGCTTACGCCCAATCTTTCCATCACCGAGGTGGCCATGCAGTCCGGCTTCAACAGCCTTTCCACCTTTAACCGGATCTTCAAAACTGCCAAAAACTGCACGCCGTCCTCCTACAAATCGCTGAACAGGGGAACGCGGCTTGACACTGCCGGTTCCCCTGACTGAATTCTTTATTTTGCGCCTGTCATACATGCCGGCGCTTCGCACTGATCCAAAAAGTGATTTCAGCGGTAACAGCCCAGACCCATCCGGGCTGTTACCTTTTTTTAAAGGGTAATATCCACCTTTACAGGCTCCTGTCCTGTCAGGCTGATGCTTCTTGCATCAGGCTGGCTGATTCCCACATATAATGCAAAACGGGTACTGTCCACGTACTTCTTTCCTTCTTCATCCACAATCATGAGAGCCTCGTAAGGAACCTGCATTGTTACCTGTACGGTTTCCCCTTTTTTCAGGGCCACTCTCTTAAATGCGCAAAGGCTGTGATTGGGCACCGCATATTTGGATTCCAGATCCTTAATATATGCCTGCAGCACCTCATCGGTATCGTAATCCCCGTTATTTTCCAATACAGCGCTTACCTCAAAGGCTTCGCCTTCTTTGATTTCTCCCACGACTGCAGCCTCTTTTACCGAAACCTTGCCGTAGGTCAGGCCATAACCGAAGGGATAAAGCGGCTCTCTTTCCAGATAACGGTAGGTTCTGCCCTTCATGGAATAATCCTCAAAAGCCGGGAAGCCTTCCAGATCCTTGTAGAAGGTTACGGGAAGCTTGCCTGAAGGAGAACAGGTACCAAACAGAATATCTGCCGCAGCCTTACCTCCTCTGGCGCCGGGATACCATACCTGAAGGATGGCGTTCACATGCTCTGCCGCAAACTGCATGTCAATGGAGCTTCCTGACAGCATACATAATACCACAGGCTTACCGCAGCCGGCCACCGCCTCCAGAAGTTCTCTCTGGGATTCCGGCAGCTCCAGATCCTTTTTGTCGCCGGAAGCGTAGCTGTTTCCGGTATCGCCTTCCTCGCCTTCCAGATTCTCATCCAGTCCCAGACACAGAACCACAACGTCACTGTGCTCCGCAACGGTCAGCGCTTCTGAAATCCTGTCCTGTTTCCAGCCCAGATTTTCCACTCTGTCCTTATAAATATGGCAGCCCTCGGAATAATATACCCTTACACTGTCTCCCACCGCATCCTGAATTCCTTCCAGCATGGTGATATAGCGGGAAGAGGTGCCGTGATAGTTTCCAACCAGCGGTTTACGGCTGTCTGCGTTAGGTCCGATAACGCCGATTGTGTTCAGTTTTTCCTTACAAAGAGGCAGCGTTCCGTCATTTTTCAACAGAACCATGCTCTCTCTTGCCATTTTCTGAGCCAGTTCCAGATGCTCCTTACATTCCACCACTTCATAAGGAATCTTATCGTATTCATTTTCATCAAAGCAGCCCAGCAAAAATCTGGTGGTAAAAAGCCGTTCCGCTGCCTGGGTAATTTCCTCTTCCGTAACCATACCCTGCTCATAAGCTTTCAGCAAATGCAGATAGGTTATGCCGCAGTTTACATCGCAACCGGATTTCAACGCTAAAGCTGCTGATTCTTCCGGTGTTTTTGTTACCATATGGTGCATATGAAAATCTCTGATCGCCCAGCAGTCAGATACATAATGTCCCTGGAAATCCCACTCTCCACGAAGAATGTCACGAATCAGCGTCGGGCTACCGCAACAGGGCTCGCCGTTTGTTCTGTTATAGGCGCCCATAACGGCTTCCACGCCGGCTTCCTTCACGCAGGCTTCAAAAGCGGGCAGATAGGTTTCATACATATCCTTTTTGCTTGCTTTGGCATCAAATTCATGACGCACGCCCTCCGGCCCGGAATGTACTGCAAAATGCTTTGCGCAGGCCGCTGTTTTCATATATTCGTCATCCTGGCTGCCCTGCAGTCCCTCCACATAGGCAACGCCAAGACGTGAGGTCAGGTACGGATCTTCCCCATAGGTTTCATGGCCTCTTCCCCATCTGGGATCACGGAAAATATTCACATTGGGCGACCAGAAGGTCAGTCCCTTGTAGATATCCCTGTCGTCATGCCTGGAATATTCGTTGTATTTTGCCCTTCCTTCCGTTGCCACCGCGTCTCCCACTGTCTTCAGCAGCTCCTCGTCAAAAGCGGCAGCCATTGCTATGGCCTGCGGAAAGCTGGTCGCCACGCCTGCCCTGGCTACGCCGTGAAGCGCTTCATTCCACCAGTTATAGGTAGGGACGCCAAGTCTGGGAATGGCAGGAGCGTCATAACGCAGCTGGGACGCGCGCTCCTCCAATGTCATCTGGGCAACCAGCTCTTTTGCCTTTTGTCTGGCCTTTTCTCTGTCTCTCATACATTTCCTCCTGTTTTGCGGACAAAATACGACCTCTAAGCGGGCAGGGGATTTTCCTCCCAGCCATATTTCAGATTCCGCTGTTCACACTTTTCAGATTTTAAACGCCCCTTTTCCGGCTTCGGCCGCCGTTTTTTCATATATCTATTCCTTTTCCGGCTGCTTTCGTACCATTTTCCGGAAGGAAAAAGAGACGCTTTACTGTTGTTTTGATTATATCAGTTTCCTTACCGAAGGGGCTTGCGAAATATAGCTTGCTGATGACTAAATATTGCGGTCCTTTTATATGGTTAATATGATGACACCGCCGGCTACAGCCCGCCCACACCAGGGCCTGGCCGCATGGATTCAATGAAATGCCGGCTGTTACTGCCCAAACTGAAGGTGAGCCACTGCCGACTGGCTGACAGTTGCAATCCGGGTTTTTATTTTATAAAAAATTAATTGTATGATCACAGGTATACTGTTAAAATAGGAATACACCGGCGGCCGGAATTATGTGAAAGCCCTGTCTGTCGGAACAAACAATCCCTATCTTCATTTATTGTCATACTTCTAATTCGTTTTTCTGTCCGTCTCGGACATGAATTCCAATCAAGAATCAAAAATACCATGCCTGGTAAACCAGGAAAAAGTACAAAATAAAACACAAAAAACAGGTAAGATACGGTTGTCCGGTGTCGGATTTTCAGTTATAATTATATGGCAGGCAGAACTTTATACATAGCTTACGGAACGGAGGCTGTGTGAAAGGACGCAGGAAAAAAGCAGAAGCAAACTCTGCCGCATGGAAAGCTTCCAAGGAGAAGGTTCCCTATCATAAGTTTGCAAAAGAGCGCGAACCGCAACAAAGCAACGGACAGAACTCAGGGGAAAAGCCGGTCTGGCACTCTGAGGATCTGGGCCTGAAAACAGCTGCCCAATATTTTGGTGCAGAGCTGATGCCGCTGCTGGGTATTCCGGGGACAGTGGAGTACATTGCGCCGACCGAAACCGTGAAACTGGAAGCAAGACATTTTTATCAGGATTTCAACTATGCGACAAATGAAAAAAGCTGGATACATTTCGAATTTGAAAGCGATCATATCACAAACGAAGACCTGAAACGTTTCCGGGAATACGAGGCCGCCACCAGCCGGGCGCATAATGTGGATGTAATTACTTATGTCATCTGCTCCGCCAACGTCAAGAACCCCCGTTATCAGTTAATCTCCGGCATTAATGTGTACCGTGTCAGGATTATACGGCTGAAAGGACGGGATTCGGATCTTCTTTTCAAGGCTGTGGAGGAGAAAAAGGCCGGAGGAGAGGCGCTGACGAAAGCGGATCTTGTACCGCTTCTTCTGACGCCGCTGATGTCCGGCAGCATGAAAATTAAAGAGCGGATTATCCGGAGCCTGAAAATACTGTATACGGCAAGGGACTGCATAACTCCGCTGGAAATGGAAAAAATGCAGGCGGTATTATATACGTTTGCAGACAAGTTCCTGAACAAAAATGAATTGGATAACGTGAAAGAGGTGATTACAATGACGACATTGGGGAGAATGATATTTAATGACGGCGTTGAAAAAGGCATCCGCGCCATGGTTCTGGAAAATCTGGAGGAAGACGTCTGCGATGAGCGGATCTGTGAAAAGCTCCAGAAGCATTTTTCTCTTACCCGGGAGGAAGCGGAGGAAAAGGTGCAAAAATATAAAACACAGGAATAACACAGCCGGAGGGGCCGCACGCCCCTCCTTTTCCTCATACCACATGTTCCTTCTTCTTTTTTTTCTTCCAAACCCGCAGTGCAAACGTTACCGCCGCCGTTCCCATGGCAATCCATATAAAAGCGGAACAGGAATCCAGATACTCTGTTATAATCCCCCAGGATTCCCCCGCCACCGCTCCCAACACAACGAGCACAGTATCCCAGATGAGGCTCCCCGCCACAGTAAAGACTGTGAATACCGCCAGGTTCATCCTTGCCATCCCGGCCGGAATAGATATGAGACTGCGGATAATCGGCACACATCGGCCGAAGAAAACAGCCTTTCTGCCCCGGCCGTCAAACCACTTCAGGGTATCCGAAATCTCCTCCTTCTTAAAGCCCAGCCTTTTGCAGAATTTACTGTCCAGCAGTCTGCCCAGCCGCTGCGGACTCAGCAGTGCCCCCGCTCCATAAAGTAAAAAGGCGCTGGCAACGGAAGCTGCTGTGGATACAAAAATGACCCCCGCGATGGTCATCTTCGAACAGGTCGTCAGGAATCCGCCGAAGGTCAGGATAACCTCCGACGGAATGGGCGGAAAAATGGTCTCCACCACAATCAGAAGCCCAATCCCCAGATAACCGAACCGATTCATAATTTCAATCACTATTTCCTGCATATGTTGTCTCTGTCTTCTTCGCTTATTATTCAGTTTATGCCTTTTTTCCTCCATTCAGCACAAAATCGTAATGATTCAGACAACCGCCTTGTTTCGCAGGAACTTATTCCGTTACCTTAGTAATCTGCACCCATTCCAGCAGCTTTTCGATTGCCGGATTGTGGTTTTCCGTCAGCCAGCTTACCTCAAAATCCAGCGTTTCCTCCTCCAAATCCTCCTTCAGCATAGGAATCACCACCAGATTCCGGGTATTTCTGTAATACCTGACAGCATATTCCGGCAGAATGGCAATCCCAAGCCCTGCAGAAACCATCAGCAGGAGGGTCTGCACCTCTTTTTCCCGGCTTACAATATTCGGCGCGAAGCCGCCCCTGTCGTAGCACAGGATAACCTCCTCCGCCTCATCATTGGGCCGCCCCTTGGGCTGCATGATAATAAATTCCTCCCCGGACAAATCCCGGTAGGACAAATGCTTCCTGGAGGTGAGCGGATGCCCCGGATACAGCACGGCCATCAACGGATAGGACTTTAGGAAACGGTGGCTCAGCTCATGGTAATTATGTACATACGGTGACAGATTAAAGGCCACATCACACTCCCCGTCCTCCAGAAGGCTGTACAAAGCACTCATATTTTCCCGGATCAGCCGGATGGAAATATTGGGATAGGCTTCATGAAAGCTGCGTACCGTCTCTGAAAAAAGGCTCTGCTCATAGCCCCTGATAAATCCGATGGATATGGTGCCGGAAAACCCCTCCGCCGCAGAGCGGGCCAGCTTAACCGCTTCCTCCGACCGGGACAGAATGGCCTTCGCCTCATACATGAATACCCTGCCCGCAGGCGTCAGCTCCACATGATGCTTATCCCTGATAAAAAGAAGAACCCCTATGCTTTCCTCCAGCGCCCTGATCTGCTGCGTCATGGCTGTCTGGGAAATAAAACATTTCCTGGCCGCCCTGGTAAAATTCAAGGTTTCTGCCACCGACACAAAATACTCCAGCTGTTTCAGATTCATCTTGCCTGTTCCCTTCCTTCTTGGCTTGTAATAAGTTTTACTTATTGTAATATGCAATCTTCCAATTTGCAACCAGCTATTTTTTATCCTATAATTCATTTAATGAATTACAAAAGAAAGCAGGTACAGAAAATTGAAATCATTGAAAAACTTTTATGAGGGCGGCTATGCAAAATACATCCTGCCGGGCGTTCTCCTGCAGTCCGTTCTCATCGGCGGCGGCTACGCTACCGGGCGTGAAATATATTCCTACGGCGCTAAATTCGGCGCCATGGGCTGGATCTCCGGCCTGACCATTGGTATCGGCTTTGCGCTGTTCGCCTTTCTGACCTTTGAAATCTGCCGCATTTACAAGGTTTATGACTACAAAAATTATATCAGGCAGGTCATAGGGCCGCTTTGGCCTGTCATGGACATCCTGACCGTGCTCATCGCAATTGTCCTTATCGCCGTTATGGCCGCCGCCACAGGAAGCATTTTTGAACAGGTCGGCCTGCCGAATATCTTAGGCTCCGTGGTGATCGTATTCCTCTGCGGGCTCCTGAACTTCAAGGGCTCCAAGGTCATTGAAAAATTCGAATCCGTAGGCACCGTCCTCCTATACGGCGGCTATATCCTCTTTACCATCATTGTACTGGTCAAAAAAGGCGGCAACATCCCCCAGGTATTTGCAGCCATGGATACCAGCGCAGTCGGCGGAAGCGTTACTCTCCCGCTGTGCATCTGGACAGGTATCCTCTATGTGGCTTATAATATAAATGCAATCCCCATGGGCATGTTTTCCCTGACCAGGCAGACAAAACGGAAGGAAACGCTGGTTTCCGGAATTATCGCCGGGCTTCTGATGGTAATTCCCTGGTTCCTTTCCTATTTTGCAATGATGTGCTTTTACGGCGACACCTCGATTGTAGGCGCGGACGTGGCTACTCCCTGGATGGAAATGATTAAAGCGGTAAACGGCGGCCCGGTGCTTCTGGGGCTTTTCAGCCTCGTTATGGGCTGGACCCTGGTGGAAACAGCCACCGGCTGTATCCATATGATCATCGACCGTTTTGACGTGGCTCTCGCGGAAAGGGGCAATGCCAAAATGTCGGATCGCAAGCGCGGGCTGATTACCGTGGCAACCCTGATTGCGGCCCTTCTGCTTTCCAGAATCGGTGTGGTTACCCTGATAGAAAAGGGCTATTCTTATCTGTCCTATGGCTTCATCCTTTTCTACCTGCTTCCCACCCTGATTATCGGCGGATACAAAATCCTCCGTCACAAAGAGAAAAAACAGTAAGTGTGAAAGAACGCGGCAGGCCAGTTATCTGAACATCCACGAAGGAACAGAACTATTGTAACAGTTCAGACCTGTCTGAATTATTACAAACAATTATCATTATATAAATAAAAGACAGGAGATATGGATTATGAAATATGTAGGCTATTACAACGGAGAAATCGGCCCTCTTGAGGAAATGAAAATCCCCATGCTGGACCGCGCCGTATACTTCGGCGACGGCTGCTATGATGCAACCACCTTTGCACACAATCATATTTTTGCGGTAAAGGATCATGTGGACCGTTTTTACAACAGCTGCAAGATGCTGGAGATTCCCTTTGATATACCCAGGGAAACTCTTGTAGAGGAGCTGCAGAAATGTATCGATGCCAACGAACTGGATCACGGCATGCTCTACTGGCAGTGTTCCCGCGGGACGGCGCTGCGCGCCCACAATTTCCCTCCGGCGGACGTTAAGCCCAACCTGATGATTTTTACCGTTCCCTGTGAACTGGTGCCTATGGATCAGGCCTTTAAGCTAATTTCCATGGAGGATACCCGCTTCCTTCATTGCAATATCAAAACACTGAATCTGATTCCCAGCGTTATCGCTTATCAGCGCTGCATGGAATCGGGCTGTCAGGAAACCATTTTCCACAGAGGCGACCGGGTAACGGAATGCGCACACAGCAACGTCCTGATGATTAAGGACGGCGTTCTCTGCACGCCTCCCAGGGATAATCTGATTCTGCCCGGCATCACGCTCAAGCATCTCCTGGAGCTGGCGCAGGCCAACGGAATTCCCACAAAGGAAGCGCCCTTCACCATGGATGAGCTGAGAGATGCAGATGAAATTATCATCAGCAGCTCCGGCGGACTCTGCATCAGGGCCGTGGAGCTGGACGGAAAGCCTGTGGGCGGAAAAGATCCTGCCACCCTGAAAAAGCTGCAGGACGCTTATACGGCATTCTATGATAAGGATACCAATTATTAATATGTGAAAACAGCCGGCATCTGAAAATCAAATACCTCGCTGCAAGCCACGAGGTATCAAACTTGCAGCGCTGCAGAGCAGCAGGGTCTTTGACCCTCGCGTCATTCGCCAAATATCCATGCAAGCATGGATACCTGGCTCGTTGCTCGCGGGAATAAAAGTGTGCAGGCCTGCCAGCCTGGTTCTGAAAGAACCATTGACGGCAGCCTGCACACTTTTTCTGTACTGTTATACACAGTGCAGAAATTAGTTACCCAAGAAATTCACAAAGCCTGTACTGAGTCAGAAGATTTTTTATCAGCGTACCTTTGAGCACTCTTAACTCCATCTCAACTCCTCCTTTTTCTTTTCAGGATCTGCGTGTTGTTTCCGATACATTAACCATCACGGCTTTGTTATTGCTTCCCGCCGGGTATCTGACTGATTAACCAAACGGTTAATTCAATTGCTTTTTCCTGAAATTTGAGAAAGTATAGTGAGCCTGACGGGTTTTGTCAAGTCCATAAAATTTTTTCTGCTATCTTTTATAAAGCTTCATTTTGCTATCGTCATTACAGCGCAGTCTTCCCTTTTTCCTTTCGCCGGCAGTTTTTTTCCGATACTGCGCTAATCAGGCAGTAGAATAGCGGGAAAGATGTCCGGTTTTTAGAAAAACAAAAGTTTCATGTATTTAGGGCTGGCCGCCGCGCCGGAGACTTGGTACAATAGTTCCTATACAACACATCGATGTATTTTTACAAAGGGGGATATTATGAGAAAGAAATTCATCTTTGCAGCAGTATGCGGCGCACTGCTTCTCAGTGCATGTTCAAAGGAAGTGGAAAACGAACCTTTGGAAATCAGCCTGGCATCTGAAAACTATGCTGTGGAATATACGGGCCTTCTCAAGGATGGGATTCCTGAGGGCGCTGCAGCCTTCACAGGAGAAGAACCTGACGGTTCCAAATGGAACGGCGAGGGAAATTTTGAATCCGGGAAATTGTCGGATGCCAGGGTAGCATCCTTTCCCATGGAACTCGAAGCGGCAGGGCAAAAATATACGGGAACCTTTGAGGGGGATGTCAACGGGGACTGTTTCTCCGGAACATTTACCGGTATGGACGGACTGGTGTATCAAGGTGATATTATCAATAACTGCACCTCCGGAAAAGGGAAGATAGAAGGGCTTGCTTATACCTTAAATGAGAGGGGACGGCAGATAGAAGGGATTTATTCCGGTGACATAAATAATTCCGCAATAACAGGCAGCGGTCAATTTACCTCAAACGATAAAGCATTTATATATGAAGGCGGTTTTGAGGATGGTATGCTAAAGGGCGCCGGCAAATTAAAGGATAACGCCTATCTGGTTAATTTCTCCGAGGTAGACAGAGTAGGGCAATATGAGGGAGATACCATTGACGGCCTGGCAGATGGGCAGGGTACTTTTTCAGCCGTTAATACTTATAATGAGCCATATACATATCAGGGAGGCTGGAAACATGGACTCTTTCATGGTTATGGTTCCAGGATATTGGAAAATGAAGATTTAATGGATTATACCGGGAATTATATAGAGGGTGAATATGCTCCAAATGCGCAGGAATTTTTTACTTCATTGGGTACCTCAGGTTCTTTCCCTTATACAGTTACTGAGTTAGCGGACAACTTCCTGTCTGAGCATGACCAGCTTTTTTTCGAACACAATATAGACGATTACAGTTCCTTTCTTGATGAAGAATTCAGTTTTAAGAAATTCGAAAAAAATCCGGCCAAATTCGGAGACAAACTCATTGATTTAAAACGCCTTCAGGTAGTACAGATTTCAGAGGTTAAATACAGTGAATATCTGCCTGTTGTCACTACTATAATTGCCAGTAACTCTAATAATATCTATTGGATTTATTATATTGGCGGGTGTGATGATGTATACGCAGGAAGTACGATTGAAGCACATCTGCTTCCCCTGGGATACGGATCCTATACAACATTGCTTGGGACAAGCAGAACAGCCATGGCAGCTGCCGCTGCAGCGATCAGATAACTGTTTAATAGAAGGATTTATCACTTATGCCGATAACGATGACTGGAAAAACAGAAAGTAAATCACTGTAATTTCATGCAAAAACACCAGCAAAAAAAGCTGGTGTTTTTGCGCGTTATGCCAAAGGCCAAACAGAAACCTTATATAAATATATTTCAATAACGGCCAGGAAAATCCGGATGCAGCCTTCTGCCACACTGCCGAAGGCAATATGAAAATAGCTGGTTACTGCTGCCTGTCTGTATATTTATCCACAAGCATTATGGCATCCTTTTCTGACAGTCCGAATCTGCTTACCAGCTTTTCGATAATCTGCTGTCTGTTTTTTCCTTCTTCCAGATTATCTAAAATAAAAATCTGCAGCCCTTTTTCAAATCCCTCTTTTTCGCCTTCCATACGCACATACTTCTCCCTCGCCTTCCGGTCC
>NZ_KE992722.1:4853-23892 GCF_000466465.2 Clostridium sp. KLE 1755 | reverse complement strand
GCTCCTGAACATCATCCTTTACATATCGAATCTCTTTAATAATTACAGTTAACATTGATCTTAATTCTTCATCCATAAGTCTTCCCTCCTGTCTCGGAATAATGATATCATATTAAGATTATAAAGTCTATTCAATTATCAAGGAACAGTTAATATTTTTTCGTTAAAAAGATGGGTTGTATTAAAGATTAGTGCCGGTGTCAATATCCGGCGGGATTGAGTTTGGAAAATGCGGAAGTAACTGTTAAACATCAGTCAGTTACTTATGAAATTTAAGATGCCGCATGGGCTGAAAATTTGTGCAGCCGGAAACGCTGCTTCGTTTATTGTTGCCAGTTTAGCATATGGCTGCGGATACGGCAATATCCATTCCGAATTTTATAAAAATTTAAGATTACTTTTGGCACTCCTGAATCACTTTCTTACGGTCAGCGCGAAGCGCTGGTCTGCACAGCCAAAGCGCAGACCAGCCTGAATTGTAACGGAGCATTTCATCTATCCCCAGGATTATGATATGCCACGTTTTCACTGTATTCCGTTTTTAGATAAATTCACCGTCGGCAGCGAGCGCCGAAGCTGAAAAGCCTGACAAAATACTGATAGGCCTGGCAAATTGCTGATAAACCCGATACGATGCAGAAAAACCCGGCAGATAATACCGCAATCTAAAAACCGGCATATTTCAGCATATAATAAAGTCCCCAGTCCTGATCATTTGCCCAGGGGTCGTAGAAGCCCGCCAGACGGCCATTTATCCTCATGGGATACACACAGGCACAGGATGCGCTGCCGTCTTCCATAAACATGCTCAAAACGCCCCTAAACGTCTTTTCCGCTTTTCGGGCATAATACGGGCAGCCGGCAATCGTTTCGGTATCCCGGTAGGCCACGCCGGAAAGCGCGCTCCAGTAATGGGGGAAGGTATCGCCGTAGCATTCTCTTTTTCCGAACCAGTAACCGTCCCAGTGCCGGATGGCCACCTCATTCATATGATAATCCGGCTGGAAGCCCTGGAACAGATCCAGCACCGCCAGCTGTATCCGGGCCGCCTGTGCGTATTTCTCCTCACCGGTCAGGCGGTATAAGTCACACAGATAAGCCGCTGCGGGCGCAACGATGCTCTGCTCATAGTTTACCTCATGAGGCGGATAATTTTTCCCGCATTCCATGATATAGTCCGCATGTTTCCGGAAGCATTCCAGAAGCTCCTGCGCCTCCTTTTCCATGCCCTGCCCACGAAGCAGGCTGACAGACTCATACATGGGGATGCCGATAGCATAAAAATGGTGCCCGCCGTCATTATAGTATGCTTTCAGGCAGCGGTACGCCCACTCCAGGAAACGGGCGTCCTTTTTTAATTGGAACATTTCCAGGCAGAGGAGGCTGATCCAGGGATAGTTATAGAGGCGCTTCCAGTCCTGATTTCTGCACACGTCATTGAAAACCTCGCCGGTATCTGTGTCAAACAGCTCCCTTGTCACATATTCCATATAGAAATCCAGGCTTTTTTCCAGCTCCGGATCAGGGCAGTGCCTCAGATACAGCGCAAGGAGCGCTCCCATCCCCACCCTTTCCCGTCCGCCGTCATGGTCATAACGGTGACTGTAATACTGCTGCTTTTCTTCCGTATCATAAATAAGATAAGCGCCGTCCAGGTGGCTTTTTTCATCATGACACTGCTGCTTCTCAGCAATAAAACGGCAGCGTTTTTCCGCAAGGGTACGAAGATCGGAGCAGGCCAGGAATACGGCGCGGGAACGTTTTCCCCCGCTGACTATTTCATAACGGTATTCCCCCGGCGTTCCGGGCCTGTCCTCAACCAACGCCTCCCCATTTTCCCAGACAAAGGGAATTTCCCTGCCGTTACGGAAAATATGCGGTTTTTCTGGTGAAAACGCTTCCGCCTGCTTTCCGCACCCAGGGCTGTCCGTCAGCCATCCTCTGCCGAATGAAGCACGAAAGCAAATGGGTTCCTCTCCCAGCACCAGGAAATGATCCGCATGTATGGTTACAAAGCCGGGACAGCTTCCGGCGATTTCCTCAAATTCCTTCTTCCCCTGAAACCAGAAAAGCTCCCAGGAAATCACATAGGACTCGCCGGGCCGAAGATGCAGGTTCTCAGGATGCAGGATAAAATCTCCCCTGTCGTTGCTTCTTTGTTCCAGATCACGTTCCACACTGTAGCCCTGCAGACTTCCCTGGGTCAGCACAAGCCCCAGGTTCCTGTTCCCGCCGCCCATCCTGAGGGCACAGATATAACTGCTGCTTCCCCCGCACCAGATATGTGTATTGCAGCAGCTGTTCATACAAATCTGCGCATCCGTATAAAAATCAGGAAATGTCACATAGATCCCCAAATCTGTTCCCAACGTATAAATATCAAAATCCGTCTCATTTTTAAACACATAGGTTTCCAGCAGCGTCCCTCTTTCCGTAAACTCCGCTTTCACCTCTGCGCTCAAATCCAGCTCTGATTTTACAGTTCCCCAGAGAGCCTTCCCCTTCACCCAGTTCATGTGCGCCGCATCCTGAGGGTGCGCCAGGGAAACAAGCTGCTCTCCGTCATTCCACTCCAGTTCAAATTCTCCGGCCGTACCCGCCGGCCTTTGGTAAATTACATTTTTCATTCCTGCCCTGTCCTCTCCTTTTCCCGTTGTGAGCAGCTACGGCCCGTTTCTTTTACATGGACTGCCGCAGCTGCCGTAGTCCCTCCCGAACCTTCTTCCGCATTGGCTTCCTATTATGATTCCAGCCGCCCGCCCCTTTGCTTCCGCCTGACACAGACAAGAATTGCCGCCGCGGTAGCAATGAGCAGTATAATAATCGGCAGCGTAGCGCCGGGGAAAATATTCCACAGGACATCATTGATCCAGGACACCTGCCTGATAAGCATAAATACCGCAAAAGCGATAATGTAGATACTGGCACAGACGCAAATGCAGTATTGCTTTTCCTTCCTCTTTTCTTCATTTTCCAGAATTTCCCGCTGCCTTTTTTCAAGCATTTCCGTCTTCATGGCAAGCTCATCCAGCTCGGACGGCTTGAGCAGGTAATCGGTTGTCACATGAAAAATCTCACCCATAGCCACAATTTTATCAATATCCGGCGCAGCCTGCCCCGATTCCCATTTGGAAACGGACTGCCGTGAAACATTCAGCTGCTCCGCCAGCTGTTCCTGGGTCAGGTTGTTATTTTTTCTCAGTTTTACTATCTTTTCAGATAAATCCATATTCGTCATTTTTTATGCCTCCCGGGTATCGCAGTCCAGCCTGCTCTACCTCATGAATCAGTTGTTTTAAAGTGTTTTTCAGACATTTTCCGGTGCGTTCCCTCAGAAAACGGATAAGGTTCGGCCGGCTAAGGGTATTCTTTTCTCAGAAGCTTCACGTTATCCGATAAAGACCATATTCCACGGCAAAGACCACATCTGCTACAAGCCGCCTGTCTGAAGGGCTGTGGCTGCATATCCGATATCCGGCTACCGCGCTCATAGGTAGAGTATAACACAGAGTGACGGGCGTCCCGATAAAAAAAGGAAGAGAAAATAAGACAGCCATTTTTTTACTCCACAAGCAGCTGAGGGAAGGTGCAGCCCAGGGTGTACAGGTTCAGATACTTTAATAAACATCTCCTTTCTGTTATCCGCTGGATTCACTATAGCAGGGGCTGCGGTTGCATGCCATAAAACGGACTGTACATCTGCGCAGCCGCTGGTTGCGAATACCTGAAAACAGGTAAAAAACAGGGGGCCGCATAATTGCCTGCGGATATTGATCAAAAAAGCCTCCGGACAGAATTCCCATTCAGATTTCTGTCCGAAAGCCTTTTTCACCCATATCTCTGACCGCAGCTCTGAGTCTGCCTTCAAAGGGCAGGGCCGTTGTGTCAAAATAATTTTCTTCTAATTCCGAATCCGCTCTTCTGAGGCCCCAGATAATCTCCCGCCAATAGGAAAGCGGGCGCCTGTCCCCAAGCAGGTTCATATCACCACAGTATGCCGCTTTCCAGGGAAAGGGCGCATAATTGTAACCCGCGGCCGCGATATCCACCTGGGCAAAGTTTTCCTCCGTAGCTTTTACTGCCGTTTTACACAGCCTTTCCTTTCCGGTATTTTCCCTGTTTCTTCTTTTTGTGTGTTCGTGTATACTGAATATAGCAGAAAAACATGGCTATCCGTTCCGCAGATACCGTTTTTCTCTCGTGCAGTTATTAGTATAAAAATTTTATGGCGCGGCGGCAATGTCCGGAACCGAACCTCCCGCGCCAAACTGTAACCAAAACCAACTTCGGGGTGAATTATGGAATCTGATTTGACACAATTAAAAGGAAAAAATCTGGAGGCGCTGCTCAAAGACGTCCCCTCCAATCTTGTAATCCGGAATCCGGACAGCAATATCCTGCAGCTTTATGAGCTGAACACGCCGTTTATGATCATGTTGGAAACCTGCCATGAGCAGAAGGACTTTATTTCCATGTACCAGATCACGCACGAATGCTGCTATTCAACGCATTTTCCCTTTACCGGAAACAGAAGCCTTCTGAAAAGGCCGCTGCATCAGCATTCCTGTTTTGAAATCATGTATGTCCTTTCCGGAAGCGTGACCAACCATGTGGAGAACCAGACATTTACCTATGGTCCGGGGCAGTGCTGTGTCATGAATAAAAATATAAAACACTGTGAGGATTTTGCCGGAGATTTCCAGGTGGTATTTTTCATGTTCCAGGATGTCTTTCTGGAACAGCTGATGACGGAATATGGAGAAGAAGCGCTTACGGCAGATTCTTTATCAGAGGTCAATCCCATCTATCAGCTTTATCTGGACAGCAGGAATAAAAACAGGCAGTTTGACAAGGTGTATCTGGATTATCTTCCGGTCATCCCTGTAGAAAACGTCCTTGACAGGCTCAACCCGCTGTTTAATTTTCTGGTGACGGAATTACAGAAAACGGACCCTGGCTCCTTCTTTTTCCTGAAAGGAACCTTTGCCCGTTTTCTCCAGCTTCTGCATACGCCCTCCCTGTACTGCATGGCCCGGGTGCAGTCCGATTCCAGCAGCCAGGAATATATTTTTTCAAAGGTCACCCATATCATGGAGGCAAGCCATGGCAGGAGCACCCGGGAATATCTGGAGAAGCAGCTTCATTATAACGGTGAGTATTTAAACCGTATTGTAAAAAAATATACCGGAAAAACCATTCTGGAATTCGGGCAGGGAATTTATCTGCAGGAGGCGAAAAGATTGCTTTTGGACACGGATATGAGCATTTCGGAAATCATTGCAGAACTGGGCTTTTCCAACCGCAGCCATTTTTACCGTGTTTTTCAGAAGGCCTTCGGGGAAACGCCGCTGGATTACCGGCGGAGGCATGAGGCCTGAAACATAAAAAAGCCAGGGACCGGGATGCCCTCTGGCTTTTTATGTATCATTACAGCAGGATGATATAACAAGATTAAAAATGTCAGGCTTTATGCGCTGCATCCCAGTCGGCATTGGCTTTTTCCACCTTCAGCTGAGACAGCAGGATTATCATGATTACCACCATAATCAAAGGGAACCACAGGTACAGGAAATTAAGCATATTGATGCAGGACTGGGGCTGTACCGCCGCATTTGCCACGTAGCCGCCGGCCGCAAGAAGCCATCCTGCCAGGGCTGTCCCGATGCCGCTGCCGATCTTGATTCCCAGGGAAGAGCAGGAAAACATGGTGCCGTCCACACGTTTTCCCCTGGTGCGGTAGGTGTAGTCGGAAGCCGCTGCAATCAGCGCGTTCAGGTCTCCCGTTACGGGGCTGGTTCCCAGGCCTGCAAGTACGGAAGCGCCCAGCATCAGCGGAACGTTTCCCATATAACCGGCTGCGATAAACAGGATTCGGAACAGAAATGCAAAGCAGTAGCCGTACAGATTTACCTTGTACATCCCCTTCATTTTTTTGACCAGGGCCGGCGTGAAGGCAAGGCCGATGATCATGGGGAACATGCTTGCCATGGAGAAGGTTCCCAGCAGCGCGGGATTTCCCAGGATATAGGTCATGTAATAAATGCCCACGCCTGTAATTCCGGAAGAAAGTGATTCAGGAGTGCCAAAAAAGAAGGCGGCTGTCTGCCAGCACGCCTTCAGCTTTTCTTTTTTGTTCCGGACTTTTAGTATTTATAAAACGATGGATGTCTTAACCAAATCCTCTGAAGCGCTGCTTGAGCCTACATAGACAGAGTGTTCCACATGTTCAAGCTGCCATTCGCGGTAAACCGGATTGTACCATTTCAGTTTTTCAAGAGGGGTGGAAACCGTTACCTTCTTTTCCTCTCCCGCCTTCAGGCTGATGCGCTGAAAACCGCGCAGCTGTTTTACAGGGCGGTCAACTGCAGAATTTTCAAAGCCCACATAGAGCTGTACTACCTCGTCACCGTCCATTTTTCCGGTATTTTTCACGTTGGCCGTCACCACCAGATTGTCGCCCTCCACCTTTGCTTCGGGCGCCGTAATTTCAAAGGTTGTGTAGCTTAAGCCAAAGCCATAGGGAACCAGGGGCTTCACGCCGTTCTTTTCCAGCCGGGTATAGCCATGGTAATATTCATAATACTGATCGGTCGCTTCCCAGTCCACATGGGGAAGATCCTCCTCCGATACGGGAACCACATAAGGCAGCTTGCCGGAAGGATTCACATCGCCGTAAATAATTTCCGCAATGGCGGTGCCGCCCTCCATGCCGGGATAATAAGCCATCATTACGGCATTCACACAATCGTACCATTCTGTCATCATGATCATGTTGCCGCCGATTAAAACCACTGTAGATTTCTCATTCACAGGCCCAACCTGCTTAAGAAGCTCCGCCTCATCCTCATGCAGGCCCAGACCCTTCTTGCGGTCGCCGCCCATGGAGCCTATGTAATTGCTGCTTTCATTTTCAGAAATGAACTCGCCTTCATCGTCATAGTTATAGCCCACTACAAAAACAACCGCATCCGCTTCCTTCGCAAGCGCCTTTGCACTCTCCAGATCCGAACCGTCATTGTAGATTACTTCACAGTCTTCATTAGCTTTTTTCAGCCCTTCCTCCGGCGTTACCACATAGGGAGGACGCACCCAGCTGGAACCGTGATCGCCGATAACCGCGGTATTTGCCAGCTTTCCAATCAGGGCGATTTTCTTTGTTTCACTTTTTTTCAGAGGAAGCACGTTATTGTTTTTAATCAGGGTGATTCCTTTTTCCGCTGCTTCCTTTGCCACTGCGATATGCTCCGGACAGCCCACTACGGACATATCGTATTCCTTATGTTCTTTATCAAAAGCGATGATTGTGCGCACGATACGCAGCGCCGCTTCGTTAATATCCTCCTCGGACACAAAACCATCCTGCACCGCTTTTACCAGGCGGTCACCGAAAAACTGGGTCCACATCATTTCCATATCCTGTCCGCCCTGGGCAGCCTCCACGGTATCCCTGACGCCCCAGCAGAAGTCGGACATTACGAAGCCGTCAAAATCCCATTCTTTCTTCAGAACCTGACGGAGCAGATATTTATGATGGCCGCACTGTACGCCGTTGTAACGGTTGTAGGAACTCATGATGCTGGCCGCCCCGGCATCCACGCAGTCCTTGAAATGCGGAAGATAAACCTCCTGCTCGGTGCGCTGGTCGCAGGTTACGCTGCATTTGAACCGGGCATTTTCCATATTGTTGAAGGCATAGTGCTTCACACATGCCATAACGTCCTCATCCTGCACGCCTTTTACCAGCGCCGCTCCCATCCGTCCAATCTGATAGGTTTCCTCGCCGTAGGTTTCCTGGCTGCGTCCCCAGCCCGGATTATAGGGCATGTTAATGCAGACACCGGCAAACAGATTGCCTCCGAACGCCCTGGTCTCCCTGCCGATGCAGTGTCCCACCCGTTCCTCCAGCTCAGGATCAAAAGTAGCGCCTCTGGCCATGGACACCGGGAAGCAGGTGCTCTGCCAGTTACCGCATACAACACCCCTGGGCCCGTCCACAAAAAGCATGGGAGGAACCTTCTCCTCTTCCAGTCCGCCCGCCGCATAGGGCGTTACATTATAATGTTTGGAATCATCCTGCATGGCCTCCATCATCTGCGCCATGTCTTCCTGTCTCATCCTGGTAATGTCAATGTTGCCGCTCATCAGCCACACCTTCTGCTCCAGTGTCAGCCGATCCACAATTTTCTTTGCCTCTTCCGTGCAGGAAAGGCGGTATTCCTTCGTCGCTCTCATACATGAACCCCTTTCTGAATCAATTGCAAGTCCGTAACTATTCAGCCCTTTCACAGTTACTGCCAAAATCCATCCTGAAGCACCGGATTATGGTAAGCGCAGTCATTGCACTGTCCCGCTGAATCGTTACGCAATTCCATACACCTGCGTAGTCCTTCTCTTTGCCGTGCAAGCGTGTGCTCGTGAACATATTTATTGTAGATGATTTGTGTAGAAATGTCAATTCATATATAAGCGTAGTTCTTTCATTTTTTAACAAAAACAAAATTTGTCATAATAATCATATTTTTGCTCTATTCTTTTATGTATACTGTAGAATATGTGTGCGAGAACAGTCAAAAACCGGAAATACAGTATGGCCGGAATGCGGAATACGGCCCGGGAAGCTGAAGCAGGAGCAGTAACCATCCTGTCCGTTCTACACTTTGATGTTGCCACCGCTTTCCTCCTGCTTCCAGTCTGATTCCCATTGTGTGAAATGCATACGGACTACTCTTTTTTTCCGCCCTTGTCAGACGCCGTCCGGCTCCACACCGTTACGCATGCTTTCATCTGCCTGCACAGCAAAAAGCGCGCGGGAATAATGGAGCCTGAGCCCGGTATTCTCCAGTACTGCATCTGCCGAAAAATCCGTGCAGGCGGCCCCTCCGCCAGTCGTGCTTCCCAGGATCCTTCCCAGATGATTTTCCTTAAACACCGCCGCAAAATGGCCGCTGGTTGAAAAGCAGCCGCCATCTGTAAGAAGCGTTATATCCCCTTTGAAGCAGTTCTCCTTCGGTAAGATATTACCGCCCATTTCTGAAAGGCCGCATACCTCCGGAAGCTTTGTATCCCTGGTGAAGTAAGGGATTTCCCGCTCTGTCAGGTAAGATAAAAGCTCCCTCGCCATACCCGGATACCCGCCGAAATTCCCACGCAAATCAATGGTCAGGCGGTCAGCCCCCGCTTCTCTCAATTCTGCAAAAAATCCTGCAAGAAACTGCTCAAAACTCTGCTCTCCTTCCGAAAATACCCGAATCACCAGAAATGCCTCTTTTCCTTCCCTTCCGCATTCGTAGGGCGCAATATTTTCAGGCGCATGAAGCTGCCAGGCGGCAGTATTATGCCGGGGAATATATTTTCCTTCTATTGTTATAATGTCCCTTGTATTATCCCCTCTGAGCACCTCCGTCCGAAATACGCCGGATTTATCTGCAAACTCATAATATTCATAGCCGAAATGCTTCCCCGCAAGATACCAGGCCAGCGCAGGATTGCTTCCGTCATGGCTGATATTCCTTTCCAGGCTTGATAAAATACCCTCCGCACTCCTGCCGTTAATCCCCAGGATTCTGTCTCCCTCATACAATCCATATTCCGGTCTGTCCTGCCGCACCAGGAGCTTTCCGCTGTCAATGATTACTTCCACAGGGAAGTACAGAGCCGTCTCCTTTCTTGCTTCTATCAAAGCTGTTGAAACAGCCAGGTTCGTATGGCCGCATCCTGCCGCTGTCACACATGGATTTACAAGATAGTAAAACTCCTCCTCCGTCATCCCATCCCTGATCCCGGCTTCCGCCTGCTCAAATTCCGCCAGGACTTTATTCCTGTCCGTAAATGCCAGCGGATGTTCTTCGCAAATACATTTTTTTAATAACTTAAAATCCTGCTGCAGTTCTTCTTTTGAATATTTTTTCATCTTTTTCTGATTTCCTTTAATTTGTTTTCTTTCAGTTTGTTTTTTCTCACATTTTGTCTCCGTTCAGGTCCCTCCCGTTCAGAAGTACATATAACAATGTATCATAAAACTGTATTTTAAGAAATGTATTTATAACTTCCAAAGTATGATATAATTTTCCCATTGCACGGGAACCGGCACAAGCCGGAATTATAGCTGTAGAGGTGGTAAAGAATATGTCTTTTTCCGAATTTATACATGCCTGTGACAGGAATGATAATGTCCGCATCAGCCATGTCATTTGTTCCTCCGGGGATTCCATATTGGCCGAATATGTGAAGCCTCCTTACAGAATGAATACCCTGAGGCTCTTTTTTTCCATGACAAAAACCTTCGCTTCCCTCGCCATAGGAATCGCCGGGGATTTGGGCCTGCTTACTATTGATGATTACATAATTAAATATTTTCCTAAGGATTTGCCACAACTGCCCGATAAGAATTTATGCAGGATAAAAATCCGTCACTTACTTACCATGTCCAGCGGCATCCATGATAACACCTATGCCGGACTGTACGCACAAAGCAACTGGATAAAAGCGTTTTTAAAGCAGGAATTCCCGCATGAACCGGGGACCTATTACCGCTACAGCACGCACAGCTCCCATATGCTGTCAGCTATCATAACGAAGGTTTCTTCCCTGTCGCTGGAAGAATTTCTGAACAAATATTTATTTCATCCTATGGGAATTTATGAAGCGCAGTGGGAGCAGTCTCCCGAACATCTGACGGCCGGAGGCATGGGCTTAAGCCTCTATCCTCATTCCCTTGTGAAAATTTCGCAGCTGCTCTTAAACAAAGGTGTCTATCATGGCAAAAGACTGATTTCACAAGATTATCTTGAATCAGCGACGAGACAGCAGATCGTTAAGCAGGATGATGTCAATCGGCCGGACAATCACTTTTGCGGAGCGGGATACGGCTTTCAGTTCCATATAAGCAGGGGTGGTTTTTACCGGCTTGACGGAGCGTTTGGTCAACTGTGCCTGATATGTCCGTCTAAAAATTTATCGGTAACCGTTTTCTCTGAGAATTCTAAAATGGAAGCGCTGCTTTCCCTTGTTTATGAGTACTTGCTTGAGGAACCTTTCATCTGCGGTGAATTTGATGCCGGGCAGGAAATATCCGGGGAGGCAAAAAACAGTACGGCTGAAATTCCCCTCCGGAAGTATCAGCTGTCCCAAAATGGCCTGGATTTGGAAAGTATTGAATTTATCCGTAAAAACGGAGCTTACAGCCTGATTCTCTGTGAAAAGGAGCATACAAATATCATTGATTTTTCTTTTTCCGGGGAGAAACAGGGGCAGATTTATTTTATTAAGGATTTGCAAAAGCATCGACAGGAATATGTCTGCATCGCAACATTTGATCAGGTTCTGAAGCTTAAGGTATTTCTGATTGAAACACCTTATATTGTTGACTACAGCTTTATTTTTTCCGGGAAGGAAGTGCTGCTTGAATTTTCAATTAATGTAAGCTTTACGATGCGAAATCAGACAATTCGGGGCTTTGCCATGCCCGACGGATTATTTTCAGAAGGGAGAAACATATGAAAGCAATCATATTGGATATGTACGGCGTTATTTTGAAGGATTCGGGAGATGGATTCTATTCCTATGTGAACCGCACTTTTCCGCAACTGACTCCAGCGGGTATTTATCCGGACTGGGATAAGGCGGATGTGGGGGAAATCTCTTCCCTGGAGGTTTTCAGACGTCTGGGATTTCAGGGGAATTTGGCGCAAATTGAAAGAAATTATCTGGATACCGTGGAAATTAACGAGACTTTTTATGGTTTTGCGGAGGAAATAAAGAAATGTCATAAGCTTGCCCTGATTTCAAACGATTCCAGCGAATGGAGCCGTTATTTCAGGGAGAAATTCCATCTTAATAACTATTTTGATGTGATTAGCATAAGCGGCGACTTGAAAATGAAAAAGCCTGATCCACGGATTTTTCAGCTGACTTTGGAAAAGCTTGGATGCCCGCCTGAGGAATGTGTTTATATTGATGACAGAAGATATAACCTGGAGGCGGCACAGGCGCTTGGCATGGATACCGTATTATTTAACAGCAGAAATGTGCCTTATGGCGGGAAAGCAGTTACGGGATTCGGGGAACTTGCGGATATGCTGACAGGCCGGTGAAAATAACATGAACCATAATATTATGAAAAGCAGCAATCATCAACTAAGGATCTCCTTTAAATGATTGCTGCTTTTTCCTCATTATTCTTTATCCTGCCAAAGGGAAGCATCCTGCAACCTTTCGGCCATCCGAATGGTTACAGTTATTTCACCTTCCGCGCCAGCATCTGGGCCTTCACACACAGCTCCGCCGCTTTCAGGGCATGGGCCTGGGTCATGGCATTCTCCGTCCGGTTGATACAGTCCAGAATCAGCTGTCCGAAATACGGAAACCCTACCTGGCCGCTCACATTGATGTAATGCTCTCCGTCCTTATCCGCCCAGAAAACATGATCCCCTTTTTCTTCCTTTGCCAAATCCACATATTTACGCAGTTCAATGTAGCCTTCCGTTCCCAGAATGAAGGTCCGTCCATCTCCCCAGGTGGAAAGCCCGTCGGGCGTAAACCAGTCCACCCTGAAGTAGCCCATGGCTCCGTTGTTTCCCACCAGCGTGGCGTCTCCGAAATCATCCAGCTCCGGATATTCCGGATGGTTGTAATTGCCGATTTCACTGTTTACGATGGTTGCGTCCGTGGCTCCTGTATAATAGAGAAACTGTTCAATCTGATGGCTGCCGATATCGCACAGGATTCCGCCGTATTTCTCCTTTTCAAAAAACCAGGCGGGACGGGAGGGGGCATTCAGGCGGTGAGGGCCCATCCCCAGCACCTGGATTACCTTGCCGATGGCTCCCTGCCTGATCAGCTCGCCTGCATAAACGGCGCTTTCCACCTGAAGCCGTTCGCTGTAGCTTACCATGTATTTTTTACCGGTCTCTTCCACAGTTTTCTTTACCATATCCAGCTGTTCCAGCGTAGTCAGCGGCGCTTTATCCACGAAATAATCCTTGCCGGCCTTCATCACGCGCACGCCAAGGGCAGCCCGCTCCGACGTGATACAGGCGGATGCCACCAGCTTCACTTCCGGGTCGGAAAGCACCTGTTCTTCGCTCTCCGCCCTCCTGGCAGCTTCCTGCGGGTAAGCCTTAAGGAAGGCTTCCACCTTGGCAGGATCCGGATCGTATACCCATTTCAGCGAAGCACCCGCTTCCAACAGACCGTTGGTCATCCCGTAAATATGCCCGTGATCCAGCCCTACGGCCGCAATCATAAATTCTCCTTTTTCCACCACCGGGTTTGGCTTTCCCTTAGGTGCATAGTTCATACCATCTCTTTTATCCATCTTTGCTCCCCTTTGCTCGCTGCAGCATATTTTATTTTTTAAATAACGGTTTTAAGTCTCTTTTCCCTATTTCTGATCATAATTTCCCACCGAAATCTCTTCCGGTGCAAAATTTTCCACACTGGCGGACTTTTCATAGAAATGGACCGCATTTTTCAGGAGCCCTTCCATCGTATAATATTCGTCCTCCGGTGCAATCGGCAGAGTTACCGTGCGTTTCTGGAATCCGGATTTATAGATTGCCGTGATCAGTTCCACCGTTTTCCTGCCGTCTTCTCCGGTAATGAAAGGGCGGGTGTGTGTTTCCAGGGCAGTAAGGACATTTTCGATTTCTCCGGTATGCCCTTCATAGAGCAAATCCGGCAGGGCGGCATAGGTATCCTTCAGCTTCTGCATCAGCTCCTGGTTATGCCCCGGCACCGGAAAACCATTGGCCTGCGTGACTTCCGCCACACAGGACCAGGGTGCCGCCAGCTTCGCCTTCTCACATTGCAGCACAATCCCCTGCTCCTCGCCGTGGTGAACCACGGAGCTTGTGACTTCCGCCACAGAGCCATCCGCGTAACGGAGGGCGGCAAAGGAAAGATCCTCCACCTCTGAATTATCATGCATTACATTGGCAAGCACCGAAGTCACTTCTGTGGGAAGGCCTCCCTGAATCCAGTTGATCATATCGATATGGTGCACCGAATGGTTCAGTGTCGGGCCGCCGCCCTCTTTTTCCCAGGTTCCCCGCCACCACAGATCATAGTAGCAATGCCCTCTCCACCACAGGGAATTTACATGGGCGCACCGTATCTTACCGGCCAGCCCGCTGTCCGCCGTCTTTTTCAGCTTGTAAATGCTGTTCCTGAAACGGTTCTGGGCCACCACTCCCATGGTTACTCCGTTCCTTTTTTCCGCTTCCAGCATGGCGTCGCATTCCTTTAAGCTGGGCGCCATAGGCTTTTCCACCAGTACATTACAGCCTGCATCCATGCAGTGTACTGCGATTTCCGCATGGCTGGAGGGCGGCGTACAGATATGTACAAGATCTATTTTCAATCCGGATTCCAGCAGCTTCTCATGGCTGTCAAAAACCTGTGCCCCTTCCAAATGATATTTTTTCCTGGCGGCCTCCGCCTTTTCCGGATAGATATCAACCAGCGCCGCGATGCGGCACCTTTCCGGAAATGTGAGCAGTCCCTCAATGTGACTTCCTGAAATGTTTCCCGTCCCTATCACTGCTGCCTGTATCATTGCATATTTCCTCCTTCCGTTCTGCACGGATGTTTCATTCCGGCCGTTTTTGCGGCACGGGCTGTCGGCATTTTCCCTACGGCGCTGCGTTCTCTGTACAAGGCTGAACCGTTACCCCATTCGGCCAATTAAATCGCTGTGCGATGGGCCTCTTATTACTGATTTTCTGTTTTCCTAAACGTATCGTAGCATATGGCGCAAGTGAATTCTTTGCGTGTTTTGTCTTAAAACATGCGTTTATTGTGTTATTAAATACAAGTCTAATACACATAAAAGAAAAATGGGAACCGCTTATTTACAAGAGATATGAAAGAGATTATATTAGATATTGGTCATCACCTGTAATAGTTCAGGCAGGTTTGCGCATTCACTGCGCAAACCGTGAAAATACGTGGTGGCAGTGCCCCTCGCCGAAGGCGACTTTTAATGAGCGGATGCAGTAACAGTTTGGCCGAAGGCTGAAATATTACCATCACCCTTCCTGCAAGGAGCACAGAACAGGGACTTAGGAGGGATAAAAATGCAGCTTATTCTAAACAGTATTTCAACAGCGGCCGTAAATCTGCTTGTCTTTTCCGCCATACCGTTTCTTTGGTGGTTTTTCAGGCACAGGAAGGAAACCTCTTTTTTCCGTTGGCTGGGCTTTATCAAGCCGAAGCTGAACGGCAAATGGTGGACGCTTGTGGTTTTTGCCATTATTTACTATTTCTTTTACACCTTTGATTTTACCAGATGGATCCCGCAGGAAACCATGGATTACCTGGAAAACAGCGGTTCTGTTTCCGTAAATGCCTTTGCCGGGATCGGCGCTGCGGCCATATTGCCGGCTCTTATTGAAAATTTCATTGCCAACGGCGTGGCGGAGGAAATTCTCTACCGCGGTTTCCTATGCAAACTGTTTTGCCATAAGCTGGGGACCGTAAAGGGCATTCTCCTGCAGGCGGCGCTGTTCGGCCTGATGCATAACGCATTATATCTGCTGGCCGGGCTGCAGGTGGGTCTGTGGTATCATACGCTGATGTTCCTGTTCACCGGCATGGCGGCGCTGCTGCTGGGCTGGCTGAATGAAAAAATCTATAATGGTTCCATCCTCCCCAGTATCCTGCTGCACGGCGCCGGGAATTTTATCAGTTCCATGCTGACGGCATTCAGCTTTTTATGATGCAATTGTCCTCCGGCCGCCGCCCTGCGGCAGCTTAAGAAAAAAGCTTTCCTGGAAAACCGGATCCTTCCCAGCCCTGAACGTGCCGATACTGCGGCCTTCAGGCGCTGTGAAAGAATCTTTTCGAAACAGTTCAGTCCATACAGCCGGACCGTTACCGTTTATTTTCCAAGAAAGCTCTTTTTATAATCAAATATCCATGCAAGCATGGCTACTTGGCTCGTTGCTCGCGGGAATAATGTCCCGGAGAAACCCCGGTCATTTTCTTAAAGGTCCGGATAAAATTATTGTAGTCATTAAAGCCTGACAGATAACAGGTCTCCGTCACCGTTTTTCCGTCCAGAAGGTACTGCTTTGCCGCCGCAATCTTTTTAATCAGAATGTACTGATATAAGGTGCTGCCCGTCTGCTGCCGGAACAGATGGCTCAGATAATATCTGTCGATGGAAAAACAGGCTGCAATGCTTTGCAGCGACAGCTCCGGCGAAAGATTGGCATCGATATAATCCATGACCGCACCGATTGTTTTATCCGCCGCCGCTGGCTGTTCCTGCTTAAAATCCCGGTAAAGGGAATTGACGTATACCAGCAGCTCGGCCAGGCAGGCGGTCATGAGCACATCCGAGCCGTATTTTTCCGACTGGCTGGCCTGACGGAGCTTTTCATTCATGCAAAGCAGCGTCTCCGTCTGTTCCTCTGAAAGCAGGATGACGTTGTCTTTTCCTGGCCGGTGGTTCTGGAAGCAGCCCAGAAGATTCGTGGCCGGAGTGCACATTCCATGCACCAGCCGGGGATGAAAATGTATGGCAATCCTGTGAAAGGGGATTTTTCCGTAATGGCAGGCGCGGTGGATCTCGCGGTCGTTAAAGACCGCGAGATGGCCTCTTTGCATATGATGGACAGACTGCTCTATGTACAGATCCACGTCGCCCTCCAGGAAGAGGAAGATTTCATAATCCTCGTGGAAATGGAACCTGGCATCTCCCGGGCCTTCCGTGCGTTTGTCCATCAGGACGATGGATTCATTTAATTCCATGTAGTAATCGTCGTTGCGCATAAAGCCTTCCTTCTGCCACCTTTCAGCGTCCCGGCCGCCCGGACCGCTGCTGTTTTATGCTCCTGTTTTATGCTTCTTTCTTAATCTGCACCGCCATATAAGCCTTCCCCGGCAGCTCCACCCGGAATTTCCCGCTAAATACCCCTCTGTCCTCCACCGTCATTTCCCAGGTATCAATCACCTTCACACGGAACTTCGTCTCATCGTCGAAATGATAATCCCGGAAGGAGGGACGCATGAAGCTGTAATACATCAGATAATAGTCCTTTACCGGTTTCTCTTCCCCCTCTGCCTCCTGCGGTACGGCACAGATTTCATCAAAACCTCTTGTAAGCGGCATCAGGCCGTTTCCGGGCGTTTCGCACATAATATCATGAAGCAGTTCAAAACGCTTCCAGCTCTCCCCATGCAGTGTTCCGCCGTGGGACCACCAGAGAATATCGTCCGGGTTCATATAGGTTTCCCCATGGCCGGGATAACCGCCCCTGCAGGCCGCTTCCCAGAAACGGCGCAGCATTTCCTCGCCGCTGATATTACCCCAGCCGTGCTGGATATTGCCTTCATAGGCGATTTCATCCATAACGATAGGTTTACGGTATTTTTCACGCCACTCATCCACCAGCTCAGAGGTTTTGTAAATATCCTGCCTCTGAATGCTGCAATGAGTGATCCAGGGCCTGCTGTGATCGTACATCCCCATGCAGTTATGGATGGAACGCAGATGGCGGTACGCATCCTTTTCACACAGAATCGCGCCGTAACGCTCCCAGTCCTCCGTAGTCTTATTTTTCATTAAATCATATTCATTTGCCAGCGACCACCATACATTGCGGTATGCGGAAAATCTGGCAATCACATAATTCCAGTAAAAATCATCCTGTTCCTTCGTCATCTGGGAAAAGCCCCAGCGATCATAAGGATGCATCACGATCAAATCCGCCTCTATCCCCAGCTCCTGCAGGGCAAGGATGCATTTTTCGATATGCCTGAAATGAACCGGGTTAAACCGGTAGAAATCCCAGTCATTTCCTTCCGTTTTTCCTGTATAGCCCCAGAAATTCTCCTTGGTCAGCACGCTGGAATCCATGGGCGTCCCCTCATAGGGATAGGATCTGGGCTCTCCCAGGTTATAGTCATAATGCTTGGGAAAAATACAGAAGCGGATTTTGTTGAATGCACTTGCCTTTAGTGTTTCCAGCGTCTGTGCAATTCTTTCATCTGACTGCAGATCCCATACATAACAGGTGGTTCCGATGGAATAGTACCTTGTTCCGTCCTCATATGCAAAATGGTATGTATCAGCCACACGCACCGGGCCATGGTTTCCTTCCCCCGCAGGAAGGCTCACAAAGCTTCCTGTCTCCTCTTTTTCCAGGAAATCCGCGCTTATGGTAAAGCGGTAGCTCCCCTCAAAGGAGGGCATAAAGCGAACCTTATAAACACCGTCTCCATCATAAAAACCGTCCGTCTTTACCGTTTCCTTTTCTCCGGTAAAGACGCCCTGAATATGGTGATCGACAAAAGGATTTCCCTCCGCAGGCCCCTGGCAGCTTACCTCCAGCATCCCCCATCTTTCTACCTGTTCCAGAAATAATAACTTACTCATTTTAAATCCTCCTTGTTTTCCGAAGGAAAATGCGAGCTCTCCGCGAGCAGAGGATTTTCCTCCTGGTTTTGCGGAGCAAAATGCAATTTCTTTAGAAATTTATCCTCTGACGAGCAGAGGAATTCTGCTCCTCTTTCTGCTTTTTTATGTATGATCCAATACGCCGGCCACCGCTTTTTTCCAGCCGTCCAATTTCTCCCTGCGCACATTTACGTCCATGGAAGGAGTAAAAATGCTCCCCTCCCAACCGGAAAATAATTCCTCCTCCGAATACAGCCCCGCGGAAATGCCCGCCATATAGGCGGCCCCGATGCCGGAAAGCTCCTCCGCCTGAGGGATTTTCAGTATTTTCCCGGAAATATCGCTCTGGAACTGCATCAGATAACGGTTTCTGGCAGGCCCTCCGTCCACCCGCAGCTCCTTCATGGGAATTCCCGTATCCTGCTCCATGGCCAGAACCAGATCCGTTATCTGATAGGCAATGCAGTCAAGCGCGGCGCGGACAATTTCCGCTTTGCCCGTAACTCTCGTCATACCGCTTAAGGAAGCGGCGGCCGACTCGTCCCAATAGGGCGCCCCCAGACCGGTAAAAGCAGGAACCAGATAGGTCCGATCCGCAGGATTGGCGGCTGTGGCGAGAGACTCCGTCTCCCCTGCGGA